>CANGML010000118.1 GCA_947454585.1 Comamonadaceae bacterium | reverse complement strand
GTGGCAGGGGCCATTGCGCACCGAGTGCAGCGACTTGCCCGTTATGTACCGTGCCTTTGAACACGTTCATGGCGGGCGAGCCAATGAATTGCGCGACAAACAAATTGCCGGGGTGGTCAAACAACTCGAGTGGTGTGCCAATTTGTTCGACGATGCCGTCGTGCATCACCACGATGCGGTCGGCCATGGTCATGGCTTCGATTTGGTCATGCGTCACATACACCGTGGTGGTCTTGAGGCGTTGGTGCAACGCCTTGATCTCCGCCCGCATGGCGACGCGCAGTTTGGCATCCAGGTTAGACAGGGGTTCGTCAAACAAGAACACCTTGGGGTCGCGCACAATTGCGCGCCCCATCGCTACGCGTTGGCGCTGGCCACCGGAGAGTTCGCGTGGATAGCGATCTAGCAGAGGGGTGAGGTTCAAGATATTGGCGGCGTGGTCCACACGCTCTTGCGTGGTTTTGGCATCGGCTTTGCGAAGGCGTAAAGAAAAGGCCATGTTCTCGCGCACCGTCATATGCGGGTACAACGCGTAGCTTTGGAACACCATCGCGATGTCACGGTCCTTGGATTCCAAATCGTTGATGACGGTGTGGTCGATGCTGATCTCGCCGCCTGAAATTTCTTCTAGGCCGGCCAGCATGCGCAGCAAGGTGGATTTGCCGCAGCCGGAGGGACCGACGAGCACCACGAACTCGCCGTTGTGAATATCAAAGGTGATGCCGTGGATGACCTTGGTTTGGTTGCCGTAGGTTTTTTGGACGTTGTTGAATGAAACGGATGCCATGTTTACTTCCTTAGCTCTTCACTGCGCCGGCGGTCAAACCAGACACCATATAACGTTTGAATGTGTAATAAATTGCGGCGGGGGGTAGCGCGTAGATCAAGCCCGTGGCCATGAGCAACTCCCAGGGAGAGTCATCGGCCGACAAGAAGTTGCCCAAAGCGACCGCGAGCGTCACGTCTTGGTCGTTCGACAGCAACAAAAACGCATAGAGGTATTCGTTCCACGCCAGCAGCAAGGCGTAGGTGCCGACCGCCACCAGCGAGGGCACCATCAAGGGCAAGTACACCATCCAAAACAACTGCAGCGGCGTGGCGCCATCAATCCGCGCCGCTTCATCGAGTTCCAGCGGCAGCTTGTCACTGGCTTGCTTGAGCACCCAGATGCAATAGGGCGAGGCGATGGTGACCATGGCCAAAATCAAGGCCCATTGGTTGTTCAACAAGCCATACAAGCCCATGGTTTTGTACATGGGTACCGCCAAAAAGGCAGCCGGAATGAAATAGGTGAACAAGGCCAAATTCATCACGGTGTGGCCGCCGCGGATTTTCAAGCGACTGATCGCAAAAGCCGAGGTGGTCGCCACCAACAGCGTGAGTGCGCCCACGGTCAACGCGATGATGAAGGAGTTCCCCAACTGCGCCCAAAAGTGATCCAGGTAGAAATGCTGTCGCTTGAACACGATCTCGAAGTTCTGCAAGGTGGGGTGCTCTGGCCACAAGGCGCCGGAGGTGGCCGTGTCTCGAGGCGAGATGGCAAACAAGACCATGTGATAGACGGGAAACAAGGTCCAAATCAGCACAGGGATACCAATCAGCAACAGCTTGGCTTCGGCAGCGATTTTTTTGAAACTCATTTCGACAGCCTCTTCATCATGAAAAAGACCAAGGGCAGCACAAACGGCAAGGCCACCACGATGGAGGCCATGGCCAAGTCCACTTGGTCAAGTCTTAAGTAGCGAATGCCTAAGGTGGCCAACACATGGGTCATGTCAGCGGGGCCGCCGCCCGTGAGCAGGTAGACGCTGTTGAAGTCACCCAAGGTCCAAATCATGGACAAGATGGTGGACGTCAAATAAAGGGAGCGCATCGAGGGCCAAGTGATGAATTTGAACTTTTGCCAACGGGTGGCGCCATCGACGGAGGCGGCTTCGTATTGCTCAGTGGGGATGGCCAAACGCGCAGCCACCAAGATCAAGGTCCAAAACGGCAGCGACTTCCAGATGTGCATGAGCATCGAAAAGCTCAGTGCCAGGGTCGGGTCGTTCAACCAGTTGGGACCGTCCAAGCCGGTCCACCGGAAGATGGCGCTGTTGATGATGCCCCACTCGGGGTTCAGCATGAAACGCACCGACAAGATGGTGGGGATCGAGGGCACAGCCCACGGCAGGATGAACAAGGCGGCCACGATCTTGATCCACCAGCGCTCCAGCACAAAGAAGCCAGACAGCGCCAAGGCCACCACCATCTTCAAATTGATGGCGACGACCAAGAACACCAAGGTGTTGACGGCGCTGCGAAAGAAAATCGGGTCATTGAACAAATCCACGTAACTTTGTGGATGACGGGCCAACCACAGGCCGTAACACACGGGGTAGACCACAAAAACAAGAAACACCAAGATGTAGGGCACCACCATCAGGCGGCCCCAAAACTCCCATGTGCTCAACCGAGCGCTAGGGGGTGGTGTGAGGTGAGCAACGTGAGTATTCATGGGCGAAAGCAGCCTCTGGACGTGCCGCACATGCGTGCAGCAGGCCTGTTGTCAAAAAGGGGTAGCGGGTGCGCGATCCGCTGACCCCACGCAAGGTGGGCGTCAGCGGAGAGGGCGACTTAGTTGCCAGCGACTTCCTTGATGCGGGCGATCATCTCGTCCACAGCTTTTTCAGTCGGCACTTTTTCGTTGATCATGCGGTTCATGGCCTTGGCCCAGACGTTTTCGTTGTTCAACACGGTGAACTTGTAGTTCTTGGTGAACTCGAAAGGCACGGTGCCGGACATGTATTGGTTGTACACAGCCAAGCGTGCAGGATCTGCTTTCCAGAAGGGGCGTTGCTGTGCCGCTTTGGTCACAGGGAACCAGCGACCCAACGAGCCTTCGACATACGGTGTCAAGTTGGCTTCCTCCAGCAAGAAGGCCACGAACTTCTTGGCGGCCTCTTTGTTTTTGGCCTCCTTGAAAATCACCCCTGTTTTGACCGCGCTGCGATACACCATCTTGGTACCGTCAGGCTTGGTCGGAAAGCCGGAGGTGGCGATCAGTTCGGTGTAGTTTTTCTTGGCGATCTCACGTTGTTCAGGCGTGAGGGTGGCGTTGTTCATGTCGTCGAGCCATTTGGCCGCAATCGAAATGGTGGCGTTGTGCGTCAGCACGATGGTCTTGTTGTGGAACGCCACGTTGTTGTCGGGATCTTTCCAGCTGGTGGACGAGGGTGGTGTGCACCCTTTGCCGTAGACCGCGGTGTAGTCATTCAGCGCGTTGATCAGACCTTGACGAACGGCGGGGTCATCGACCGTGAGTTTGCCGGAGTCGTTGACCAGCTTGACGTTGTAGGCGTCCATGAACGTGAGGAACGAGAAGAACGAATCGCTCGAGTCCACGCCCATGGGGAAGCCCGTGCCAAAGGCGCGCTTGCCGGTTTTTTGGCGATAGCCCACTTGAACCTTGGAGCACCAAAAATCCCAGTAGCCCTTCCAGTCGGTGGGGATGTCGCTTTCTTTGTAGCCCGAATCCGCCAGCATGTCTTTCCAGTATTGGATGTGCATGGTTTGCTGCTTGATCGGGTAGGCGTAGTAAGCGCGGTTCTTGGTTTGGTTGTTGTACAAGAATGTGGTGGACAGGGCGGCGGGTTCAAAGTTGTTGCGCACTTTGTCGATCACGCTGCTCACGTCTTCGAGCTTGCCGTCATAAGCCCACTTGGCGGTCACTTGGAAGTCGTACACGTCGGCATAGGCCACGTCAGGCGGGTTGCCTGAATCGAGTGCTGCCACGGTTTTAGGAATCATGTCTTGGATCGGGTACTGCGAGAGTTCGATCTTGATGCCTTTGTTTTTCTCTTCGAATTTTTTGATGGCCACGAACAGTGCATCGTCTTCGGCTTTGTAAAAGCCTTTCACCCACCAAACCGTCAATTTCTCTTGTGCAAAGGTGGGGCCTGCGGCCGTCACCAAGCCTGCGGCGATCATGGCGCCTGTCAGCCAAGTTCTCAATTTCATCGTTTGTCTCCTGAGTTTTTAGGACAAGGTTTTAGGTAACCTTGGTGCTATCGTATGATGATTGGAAGACGCAAAAATGCGGAGTTACCCGCATTCGGGCACTGGCGTGTGCACTGCGTGGCCATCAAAATGTGACTTTAAGTTGTTAAAAGCAAGGTCTGCCATGGCTTGGCGGGTTTGGCGGGTGGCGCTGCCGATGTGCGGTGCCAGCACCACATGGGGCAAGGCGCGCAAAGCTTCGGGCACGTTGGGCTCGGCTTCAAACACGTCTAAGCCTGCACCGCCAATCACACCGTTTTGCAGCGCCTCAATGAGCGCGGCTTCATCCACCACAGAGCCGCGGGCAACGTTGACCAAAATGCCTTTGGTGCCCAAGGCTTTCAAGACCTCGGCGTTGATCAACTTGCGTGTGCCCTCGCCGCCTGGGGTGATGACCACCAAATAGTCGGATTCAGCGGCCAACGCTGTGGCGTTCGGGAAATAGGTGTGTGGGCTATCCGCTTTCGCGCTGCGTGCCGTGTAGGCCACCGACATGTTGAACGCCAGCGCGCGTTGTGCAATCGCTTGGCCAATGCGGCCCATGCCGACGATCCCCATCCGTGCGCCTGAGACTTTGCGCGCCAAGGGCATGGGCCCCTTGGGCCATTGACCCTCTTTCACATAGCGGTCGGCGGCAGGCAGTTGACGCGCAGCGGCCAACATCAAGCCGATGGCCAGATCGGCCACATCGTCGTTCAGTACTTGGGGCGTGTGGGTGACCATCACCTTGTGCGCTTTGGCGGCGGCCACATCCACGCCGTCATAACCGACACCAAACACAGAAATGATTTCAAGTGCCGGCAGCTGCGCGATGAGCGATGCGGGTACTTTGGATTCACCGCTGGCCGCGATGGCGCGAATGGACGGCGCGATCTTGGCGAAGGCCGCAGGGTCTGTCTCATGCAGGCGGTCATGCAAATTAAAAACAGCACGCAATTGCGGCTCAAGCAAGGGCGAGAGTTGGGTGACGGACAAGACATCAATGTGGGACAAAGCGGGCTCCTAGGGCTTTCACGGGGTTGAGAATCAATGGTCATACCATAATATGCTCGACTGCCCTGATGAAAGACTCGGGGAAACCAGTAACAGCGAGACCTCCATGACGGACAAACCCAAAAAACGCCCCGAAGATTTACGCAGTCAGCAATGGTTTGGTCGTCAAGACCGCGATGGTTTCGCGTATCGCAGCTGGGTCAAAGGCAAGGGCATTCCGCATGACCAGTTTGATGGTCGCCCTGTCATTGGTATTTGCAACACCTTCAGCGAACTCACGCCTTGTAATTCGCATTTCCGCACCTTGGCTGAGCAAGTCAAGATTGGCGTGTACGAGGCGGGCGGTTTCCCCTTGGAGTTCCCCGTCATGTCGCTGGGCGAAACTTTGCTACGCCCCACCGCCATGCTGTACCGCAATTTGGCGTCCATGGATGTGGAAGAGAGCATTCGCGGTAACCCAATCGACGGCGTTGTCCTGTTGATGGGCTGTGACAAAACCACGCCGAGTTTGTTGATGGGCGCCTCCAGCGCCAACTTGCCCACCATTGGTGTGAGCGGTGGCCCGATGCTCAACGGCAAATGGCGCGGCCAAGAGCTCGGTTCGGGCACGGGTGTCTGGAGCATGAGCGAGCAAGTGCGGGCGGGTACCTTGAAGTTGCAAGACTTCTTTGAAGCCGAAAGCTGCATGCACCGCAGCCATGGCCATTGCATGACCATGGGCACGGCCAGCACCATGGCCAGCATGGTGGAGGCTTTGGGCATTGGCTTGCCTGGCAACGCCGCCTATCCCGCTGT
>CANGML010000117.1 GCA_947454585.1 Comamonadaceae bacterium | reverse complement strand
CCAAGCGATTGAGACAGGCAAAGCGCCCACGCTGATGGCGTTGACATCTCAAGGTTTAGATGCCCACCGCCTGCAAGATGCCCAACAGCATGTCCAAGACCAGTGGCGGGACTACCAAGCCAAGCTGACGCGCTTGGAGGGCGAGATTGGCCGCTACAGCCAAGCTCTGCCCTTGGCCACGCAGCGCGCTAAAGATTATGCAGAGTTGGCCAAAACCAACGACGTGTCGCAACACGCGTGGCTTGAAAAAGAGCAAGCCCGCATAGATCTGGCCGGGCAGTTGGCAGATGCCAAACACCAAAAAGCATCGCTCACCGCAGAAACCCGCAAGACTGCCCAAGACGCCTTGAACGAGGCCAACCGCATGGCCGCTTCTTCCGCGCAAGACGTTCAAAAAGCCACGGTGCATGGCGAGTTGCTCAAACTCACCTCGCCCGTGGATGGCACGGTGCAGCAGCTGACGGTGCATACCGTGGGGGGTGTGGTGCCTGCGGCGCAACCCTTGATGCAAATTGTGCCCAAGCAGGCCACGGTGGAGATGGAAGCGTTCATGGAGAACAAGGACGTGGGCTTTGTGCAGGCGGGGCAGGAGGCGCAAGTCAAGATCGATGCGTTTGAGTACACCAAGTACGGCACCCTTGCGGCACGCGTGAGCCATGTGTCGCAAGACGCGATTCAAGACGAGAAGAAGGGCCTGATCTATTCGGTCAAGGTGGTGTTGACGCAACCCACGATCAACGTGGAGGGCAGGCCAGTGACCTTGTCACCGGGCATGTCGGGTAGCGTGGAGATCAAGACCGGCACACGTCGGGTGATTGAATACGTGCTGGCCCCGCTGTTGCAGCATGGGCGGGAGAGCTTGCGTGAACGCTAGAGCCAAGTTCACCGCGATGGTCGTGGCCTTGGGCTGTGCGATCAGTGGCAACGTGGGGGCCATTGGGTTGGGGAGGGATTTTCCGTACGTGTGGCAAGACCCCTTGCTGACGCGTCCGCCTGTGTTGGATCATGGCGCCGCCTTACCCGGTGACGCGGCATCTTTGGCGTGTGCATCTCTGACCCCGGACAATCAAAGTTTTAAAGACCCTTTGGCGCTTGAAGGGGCGGTGGACATGGCGTTGTGCCACAACCCGCAAGTCAAGACTGCTTGGGCGGCGATCAAGGTGCAAGCGGCGGCGTTGGGGGAGACGAGGGCCGCCTACCTGCCCACCCTCAACGCCTCGGTGAGTCAGTTGCACAACGCCACCCGATACCCTGATAGCAACTTATCCACGGTGACGAACGAAGGCAAAACCAAATACGCCAATTTGACGTGGCGTTTGTTTGATTTCGGGACACGCTCGGCCAACCTCGAATCTGCCAACCAGTTGCTCAGTGCTGCCTTGGCGTCGCACGATGCGACGTTGCAAAAACTATTGACCTCGGTGGTGGGCGCGTATTTTGAGGCGATGACCGCGCAGGCCACGTTGAAGGCCAGAACACAAGCGGTCGAGCTGGCGACAGGCACTTGGCAAACCACGCAACGGCGTGAGGCGCGGGGCGCGGCGGCGGTGAGTGACACCTTGCAGGCGGCGGCGGCCCTGACCAAAGCAAAACTCGCACTCAGCCGCGCACAAGGCGACGCCCAAAAGACCCGTTCCGTGCTGCTGTATGCGATGGGCTTGCCCTTGGATATGCCATGGCGCTTGCCTGAAGAACATGCCGCCACGGCTGAGGCGAACGTTGATGACTTGGCGCAATGGCTCCATGAGGCACAGCACAAGCATCCGGCGATTGCCGCCGCACGCGCACAACTGGCGGCGTCCAAAGCCAAGATTCAAGCCGTGCAGGCCGAAGGCTTGCCCACGCTGGACTACACCCAAAACCACTATCAAAACGGCTATCCCAACCAAGGCTTGTTGCCCACCAGCAGCAAAGTCAACACCGCGGGATTCACCTTGAATATGCCGCTGTTCGAAGGGTTTGCACGGACCTACAAAGTTAGGGGAGCGCAGGCACAAAGTGAGCAGAGTGAAGCCCAACTGCAAGACACCGAGTTGCAAGTGTTGATGGAGGTCGTCAAAGCGCATGCCGATGCGCAGTCGTCGTTGGAGAACTTGCAGGCCTCACAACAGCTGCTCAGCGCCACGGAGGCGGCGGTCCAGAGCTCTCAAAAGCGCTATGACAAAGGAGCGGCCGATATTTTGGAGTTGTTGTCAACGCAAAGTGCGTTGGCGGAGGCGCAGCAAGAGCGGGTGCGGTGTTTGTCGGACTGGCGGTCTGCACGGCTGCGGCTGATGTCGAGTGCGGGATTGTTGGGGCGCGAAGGGTTGAGTAACTAATGGTTGTAAAATACAACCTCTGGTTCACTCAAGGTCGCAAGGAGAATCCATGCCTTCAGTCGTCAAACTTTCGGATCAGCTCATCAATGATGCGCGTCCCTATGCGAATGCCATGCATCGCTCTATTCCTAAACAAATCGAACATTGGGCGCGCCTTGGCAAGGCCGCGGAAGAAAACCCAGACATGCCCATCGCCATGATTCAAGACGTGTTTGTCAGTCTGGAAGAGGCTAAAGCTGGTAAGTTCAGCGACTACGAGTTTGGATGAGAGTACTGACAACACCGCGCTTTGACCGTTCGGTCAAGAAACTGCATGCGCAAGAGAAGAAAGCACTAGACGAGGCTGTTAAGGCGGTCATCGCTGACACAGATGCTGGTGAGTTAAAAAAGGGCGATCTAGCGGGGCTTCGTGTTTACAAATATCGATTCAACACGGAGCAGATGCTGTTGGCCTACGCTGCGAATAAGGCAGAGCGAGTGATTATTTTGATGGGATATGGCACTCACGAAAACTTTTACCGTGATTTGAAACATTGAATTTCAAACGGTTCATACGCCAGTCTGTTGGCGGTGTCGTAGCCACAAAACGTAAACGAGATAGCCCACGATGGCCACATTCAGCAGGACGATGAAGGCATTCATGAACGACGGCGCATGGATCAAATGCAGCAACTCAAACGGGATGTAGATGCCGCCCGATAAAGCGCCCAAATACTCGCCCCATGATTTGCCCAGCCACAGCCCTGCGGCTTCGATCCATCGCAGCGCGATGTAGGCGCTGCCTAGGATGAACAGCAGGTGCACATCGGTTTCAGGCAACAAGTCGGCGTAGTGCAGCAGCAGCGAGGGGTAGTGCGCCTCAGGGTCTAGGCCGAAGCGGCCGATCAAGGTCATGGCCATGGCGCGCACATCGCGGTGCAGCAAGTCAAGCACGCCTATCAATCCAGCCAAGGCGGCGAAGCCCTTCGTCGCTTCAAAGATCGCGATGGCACGCAGGGCGCTTCGCGGATCTTTGGGTTGTGTCATCTCAACCCAGCCGTTGCTGATGACGCGCAATCTGCGCCCGTACCTGCACTGGGGCAGTGCCGCCCAGGGTGTTGCGGGCGTTGAGGGAGCCGTGCAGGCTCAGGCAGTCGTAGACGTCTTTTTCAATCGAGGCATGAAAGCGTTGCAGCACGTCGAGCGGCAGCTCTGACAAGTCACAGTTGTGGCTGGCTGCGGCCTTCACGGCGTGGGCCACGGTTTCGTGGGCGTCGCGGAAGGGCAGGCCTTTTTTCACCAAGTAGTCGGCCAAGTCGGTGGCGGTGGCGTAGCCTTTTTTGGCCGCGTCTTCCATGGCTTGGGGGTTGACTGTGATGCCGCCTTCTTTTTGGCCGGTGGCGGGGTTGACCTGACCGCCGATCATCTCGCTGAAGATGCGCAGCGTGTCTTTGAGCGTGTCCACCGTGTCAAACAAGGGCTCTTTGTCTTCTTGGTTGTCTTTGTTGTAGGCCAGAGGCTGGCCTTTCATCAGGGTGATGAGGCCCATCAGGTGGCCCACCACACGGCCCGTTTTGCCACGTGCGAGTTCGGGCACATCGGGGTTTTTCTTCTGCGGCATGATGGAGCTGCCGGTGGTGAAGCGGTCGGCGATCTTGATGAAGCCAAAGTTTTGGCTCATCCACAAAATCAGCTCTTCCGACATGCGGCTGATGTGCACCATGCACAGGCTGGCGGCAGCGGTGAATTCAATCGCGAAGTCACGGTCGCTCACGCCGTCCAAGCTGTTTTGGCAAACCTGTGCGTTGCCTTGTTCGTCCACCATGCCCAGCGTGCGGGCCACGCGCTCGCGGTCCAGGGGGTAGGTGGTGCCAGCCAATGCCGCGCTGCCCAAAGGCAAACGGTTGGTGCGGCGGCGCACGTCGCTCATGCGTTCGGCGTCACGCGCAAACATTTCGACGTAGGCCAACAGGTGGTGCGCAAAGCTCACGGGCTGGGCTACTTGCAAATGCGTGAAGCCGGGCAGGATGACTTCGACGTTTTTCTCGGCCACTTCCACAAGTGACTTTTGCAAGTCGACCAACAAATCGATGATCAGGTCCATCTCGCGGCGCAACCACAGGCGCACATCGGTGGCCACTTGGTCGTTGCGGCTGCGGCCGGTGTGCAGTCGTTTGCCAGCATCGCCGACCAGTTGCGTGAGGCGCGCTTCGATGTTCAGGTGCACGTCTTCGAGGTCGAGCTTCCATTCAAACTGACCCGACTCGATCTCGGCCCAAATTTGCGCCATGCCTTGTTGAATGGCGGCGTGGTCGGCTTGGCCGATGATGCCTTGATGGCTCAACATCTCCGCATGGGCCAAGCTGCCGGTGATGTCAGCTTGCCACAAGCGCTTGTCAAAGAACACGCTGGCGGTGTAGCGCTTGACCAACTCGCTCATGGGTTCAGAAAACAGGGCGGACCAGGCTTGGGATTTTGTGTCGAGTTGGTTTGTCATAAGTGAGAGATTTTATCGGCTGGCAGCGCCTTCCCCCTAAGAGACGCCTGCTAAGATTTGTGGCACCTAATTCCGCCGCGCTGGTCGTGGCCATGAAAAAAGTGAGTACTGTTTTGACCTCTGCCACCACCTCCTCAGTTTCTCTGACCATTGCCACCCGTGAGAGCCGTTTGGCGCTATGGCAAGCCGAGCATGTCAAAGCATTGTTGGAGGGCCAAGGCCACACCGTCTCGCTGCTGGGCATGACCACGCAGGGCGACCAGATTTTGGATCGCAGCCTCAGCAAAGTGGGCGGCAAGGGCTTGTTTGTGAAAGAACTCGAAGTGGCGCTCGAGGAGGGGCGTGCCAATTTGGCCGTGCATTCGCTCAAAGACGTGCCGATGGACCTACCTGAAGGGTTTGACTTGGCGTGCGTCATGGAACGTGAAGACCCCCGTGATGCGTGGGTGTCCTCTACCTATGCCCACTTGAACGACTTGCCCCTCGGCGCGGTAGTGGGCACCTCTAGCTTGCGCCGCACGGTGCTGCTGCGTGCTTTGCGTCCTGATTTGAAGATTGAGCCGCTGCGCGGCAACCTCGACACCCGTTTGCGCAAGTTGGACGAAGGCCAATACGACGGCATCGTGTTGGCTGCTGCGGGCCTCAAGCGTTTGGGCATGGAAGCGCGGATTCGCCATATTTTTGAAACCTCCGAGATGCTGCCCGCTGCAGGGCAGGGCGCTTTGGGTATTGAGGTGCGCAGCAATCGCCGTGATGTGGCCCAAGCCTTGGCACCGCTGGCCGATGCCGCCACGTGGTTGCGCGTCACGGCAGAACGTGCCGTCAGCCGCGCCATGGGCGGCAGCTGTTCGATGCCATTGGCCGCGCATGCCACTTGGGTCGATGGCATGCTGCACTTGCAAGCCGCTTGGGGCGACCCTTTGGGTGCGCCGGTGCTGGTGCGTGCTGAAGTGACGCAAGCGCTAGACGCCAACGACCCCCAGTCACGCCAGGTCGCTGATCAATTGGGTGAGGCGGTAGCCGCTCAATTGCGCGCACAAGGTGCGCACTGAGCTGATCCAGCTGCGATGCGTGTTGTCATTACCCGACCTGCAGGCGATGCCCATGCGTGGGTGGATGCGCTGCAAGCCGCCGGTCACCAAGCGCT
>CANGML010000116.1 GCA_947454585.1 Comamonadaceae bacterium | reverse complement strand
GGGATGCGCGCCAGCAAAGCGGCGGCGGCCATCACTTGGCCGGACTGGCAGTAGCCGCACTGCGGCACATCCAACTCGGCCCAGGCTTTTTGCACGGCATGGCTGGCGTTTTTCGACAAACCCTCAATGGTGGTGACCTTCATCGCCCCCACCGCCGACACCGGGATAGAACAAGAGCGTGCGGGTTGCCCATTGAGGTGCACCGTGCAGGCGCCGCATTGCGCCACACCGCAGCCATACTTGGTGCCGGTCAAGCCTAGCTCTTCGCGTAGCGCCCAGAGCAAGGGCATTTGCGGCTCAGCGTCCAGCGTGCGGACGGTTCCATTGACGTTCAGTTTCATCGCTTGTCTCCTGGTTGAAATAGGGGTTAGGCCTGTCGCATTTCGCGCAACTCGGCATTCGCATGGCGCAAGCGATCGGCGATGGCCAAGGCCACGGCACGCATGACGCTGACGCTCATCACGGGGTCGCCCGCAGCGACGGTGGCAAAGGCCTTGCGGTCAATCGCCAGTAGCTCGGTTTCACGGGTGGCATGAATATCGGCGGAGTGGGCACGTCCGTCTAAGAACGACATCTCGCCAAAGAACTGACCACGGCTGAAGGTGGTCAAGTGGATGGTTTTGCCGTTCGCCAAAGGCAGGCTCACCTTCACCTCGCCACGGCTGATCAACATCAACTCGTGACCGGTGGAGTCCGCGCTGAACACCAGGTCACCCTCTTGGTACACATGGCGTTGCACACAACGCTCCAAGGCGGCAATCTCTTGGGCATTCAAGCCGTGGAAGAGCTCAAACTTAGCCAACGGGATGCCTTCCTTCGACACATGCGCATGGCCGGCCAGCGCCAAGGTTTCGTCCTCAATCCACTCCAGCGCTTCGTCCAGCTCATCAAAAATTTTGGCCGTGCTGTCGGACAACAGGCCGATATGGTCCACATAGGTACGCAAGTCACGCCCACTGGGCAAACGCTCGGGCACACGGGTCAGCACCAACTTGGCATGGCGTTCGGACAACATGTTGCGGATGCGCTCAATCATGTGGCCCGCCGTCATGTCCATCGATTGCACGCGCAAAAAGTCGAGCACCACAAATTTGGCGTTGCTCAGCTCGGGCTCAATCGCGCTGTAGAGCTGATCGGTGGTGCCAAAAAACAAGCTGCCTTGCAGCTCATAAATCACCGTGTGGCTGCCAGTCTCCACCAACACATCGCGCTCGCGTTGACCGCGCACGCGTGACGAAAACACCTTGTCGCCAAACGACTTGCGGCGAATCGTGCTGGTGTGAATTTGCTCGCGCAAAAACAACAGAATGGCCATCGCCACCCCCACCCCCGACGCGGCGATCAAGCTCACGGTGTTGGCCACGATCACCAC
This sequence comes from Comamonadaceae bacterium, assembly GCA_947454585.1. Lineage (GTDB taxonomy): Bacteria > Pseudomonadota > Gammaproteobacteria > Burkholderiales > Burkholderiaceae_C > Limnohabitans. Next base: position 4,572 of record CANGML010000116.1, on the reverse strand, counting down.
CAACAAGATCACCGCGAAATCCAGCATGGTGTCTTTGGCCTTGAGCAATTGCAACGAATGCCAATCGATCATCTTGACACCGATCACGATCAACAAGGCCGCCAACGCCGCCACGGGCACCCAGGCAATGACAGAGGTCAGCAACAAGATGGCCAAGAGCGACCACACGCCTTGGAACACGCCCGACAAATAGGTGGTGCCGCCGCTGGCTTTGTTCACCAGCGTCGCACCCATGGTGCCTGCCCCCGGTGCGCCACCGATCAAGGAAGAGGCCAAGTTGCCCAAGCCCTGCCCAATCAACTCTTGGTTGGAGTCATGGCGTGAGCCCGTCATCGCATCCAACACCACACAGGTTTTGAGCGTGTCGATCGACAACAACACCGCCAAGGTCATGGCAGGAAAAGCAATCTGCGTCCACGACGGAAAGCCAGATTCACTGAGGCTTCTGAAGGGGTCTAACAAGGATTCAAAAAAGCCTTCCCCACCCACCGCCAAAGGGCCAATGATGAAGGGGTTGTTGTGCAACTCACGCAACTCGGGCCAAGCGGTCAACGCCAACACCCAATACGTGGCCATGCCGCCCAGCAAACCCACAATCACCGCCGGCACGCTTTTCAGCAGACGCGGCGCCAACAGCATGAAGGCCGCCGTAGCCGCCCCCACCATCAAACTGGCGGGCTGCCACAGCTCGATCGCATGCAGCCCCTGCCACCAATTCATGCCCTTGGGCAAAGCCATCCATTTGGGCAACTGGCTCATCACAATGATCAAGCCCACCCCGCTCAGGTAGCCGCTCACCACCGGAAAAGGCATGTACTTGATCAATTCGCCAATACGCAGCAAGCCAAATGAGATTTGTACCAAGCTGCTGACGAAGGCGACCAAGAACAAGGTCAGCACCACCGCGCCCACACCCGAGCCTTGCTGTGTCATTTGAATCGTCAAGGCCGACAGCACGGCGGCTGCAGGCGCGCAGGGTGCCGAGATCAAGCGCTGCGTGCCGCCAAAGGTGGCGGCAATCAAGCCCAGCGCCGTCACCCCCAACATGCCGGCCAATGCCCCCTTGGCACCAAAGTCAGCGCCCAGCGGCGAAAAGATCGTCACGCCGAAAGCGATGGCCGATGGCAAGGCCACCAACATGGCGGCAAAGCCGCCCCAGATATCGCCGGAAAGGGGGGAGGAGTGAGGGGGTTGGGTTGTCTTCATACCGGAATAGATTAACACTCGGGGTTGTACTCAAAAATAGCCTGCGCCTGAATCGCCTTGGTGACTCCTTGGACAGGCAATTGCGTTTTTAATTCAAGTCCTTCCAAAGGAGACCCCCGTGAAACTTCAACACTTGACCCAGACCTTCCAAAAGTCCGTGCTTACCCTAGGTATGGCTATCAGCGGCTTTGCCATGGCGCAAGCGCCTGCAGCGCCCCCTGCCTCGGCTATTCCGCCCACATGGGCACAAGGCCGCACCCCCGAACAAGCCGCGCTCAATTTGGTGCCGCATCCCCCAGGCATGACAGCCTTGCCCGCGAGCGACATCCCCACCGACAAACTCAAAGTGCCCGCAGGCTTCAAAGCCGAGCTGTGGGCCTCAGGCATGCCCAACGCACGCTCCATGGTGCAGTCCCCCAAAGGCACCTTGTTTGTCGGCACACGTTTTCCTGGCAACGTCTATGCCGTGGTCGAAAAAGACGGCAAGCGTGAAGTCAAAACCATTGCCAAAGGCCTGCATCGCCCGAACGGCGTGGTCTTCAAAGATGGCGCACTGTATGTCGCCGAGTTGTCGCGCATCATTCGCTACGACAACATCGAAGCCAACTTGGACAACCCACCCGCACCCGTGGTTGTGTTTGACGCGCTGCCCAAAGACGAACCCCACGGCTGGAAGTTCATGAAGTTGAGCCCCGATGGCAACTACTTGTATTTCCAAATCGGCACCCCTGCCAACATCACCGTGCAACCGGTGACCCATGCGGTCATCGTGCGCTTGAACCTCAAGACCAACATCTTGGAAACCGTGGCACACGGCGTGCGTAACAGCGTGGGCATGGACTTCCACCCTGTCACCAAAGAACTCTGGTTCACCAACAATGCGCGTGACTGGGTGAATGACGATCTGCCCAACGACACCTTGCACCGCGTGACCCGCAAAGGCATGAACTTTGGCTACCCCTTCTGCCACCAAGGCGACTTGCTGGACATCGACTTCGGCAAAGGCCGTTCGTGCGATGAGTTCGACAAGCCTGTCTTGAAGATTGGCCCCCACGTGGCTGCCTTGGGCATGCGCTTCTACACCGGCAAGCAGTTCCCCGCTGAGTACACCCACAACATCTTCATTGCTGAACATGGTTCATGGAACCGCACCAAGATGTCAGGCTACGACGTGGTGCGCGTGGCACTCGATGCCAAAGGCAACGTGACCAAAAAAGAAGTCTTCGTCTCTGGCTGGAAGCAAGGTGAAGAATTCTGGGGTCGTCCCGCTGACGTGCATGTCATGAAAGACGGCTCCATGTTGGTGTCTGACGACGTGGCTGGCGCGATCTTCCGCATCTCTCACAGCAAATAATGTCAACGCATGTGTCAAAGGCCATTCAGGGAATGGCCTTTTTTTTGATAACGCTGACCACGCCTGCCAGCTGGGCAGCGCCTGATGCCGTCGCCGGCCAAGCCAAAGCACAAGTGTGCGGGGCCTGCCATGGCGACAAGGGCGTGTCCAACATCCCGGGCGTGCCGCACCTGGCCGCGCAACCGCAGTTGTCGATTTTTTATCAGTTGCTGCAGTTTCGCGACCAACGTCGCAAAGGTGGCGGCATGGAAGCCATCGCGACCTCGCTGAGCGAACAAGACATGCGTGACATTGCCGCGCACTACGCTGCACAAGCAGCGCCGCTACCGCAAGCTGGCGGTGACGCGCAGAAAATTGCCCGCGGCCAACACATTGCCCAACAACAATATTGCTCGTCCTGCCATGGCGCGCAGCTGCAAGGACAAAAACATGTGCCCCGCTTGTCGGGCCAATCGACCGAGTACTTTGTCGCCCAACTGCGCAACCTGCGCTCTGGCGCGCGTGCCGACATGGACGGCACCATGGCCAGTGCAGCCCGCAGCTTGACCGACGAAGAAATTGAGGCCATGGCCGCCTATGCGCGCAGCTTGCCCTAAACGTATCCACAGAGGAACACGGTGACAAGCTCGCAGCCACAAACGTACATGTCGACGCCCTCGCAGCCCCAGCTGCGTTTGCCCGCCAACGCCTGCGATGCGCACGTGCATGTCTTCGGCCCCACGCACCGCTTTCCTTACGCCACGACCAGCAACACACAACCGGCTGAAGCCCCCAAAGAAAAACTCTTTGCACTGCACCAGCAGTTGGGCATCAGCCGCTGCGTCATCGTGCAATCCATGGTGCATGGCTTGGACAACGCGGTGGTGGAAGACGCCATCGCGGCCGGTCAAGGCCACTACTTGGGCGTGGCCTTGACGCCTGTACGCGTAGACCACGCCGAGCTCAAACGCTTGGCTGCGGCGGGCTTTCGGGCGGTGCGCTTTAACTTCATGAAGCATTTAGGGATGGGTGCCACACCCGAGGAACTGGTGGCCTTGACCCACCGCTTGGCCGATCACCAGTTGCATTTGCAAGTGCATTTTGAAAGCAGCCTGATTCACACCTTGGCCCCTTGCTTTGAACAATCAGCCGTGCCCGTGGTGATCGACCACATGGGTCGCGTGGACGCTGAGCTGGGTGTTCAGCACGAAGATTTCCAAGCCTTGTGCCGCTTGCTGGACAACCCCAAGTTTCATGTCAAGGTCAGTGGCATTGACCGCATCCAAGCCCGCGTGCCCTTGACCACGCCGCCCTACGCGCGAGGTATCCAACTGGCGCGGTATTTGGTCGAACACTTCCCGCAACAATGTGTGTGGGGCACCGATTGGCCGCATCCCAACCACACCCATGTGCCCGACGATGGTGTGCTGGTCGATGCCTTGGCGCAGATCATGCCCACCCCACAACTCATGCAGCGCGTGTTGGTGGACAACCCCCAAGCGCTGTACCGGTTTTAAAACAGAAAGCGACGCCAGATGACAGGCCGACTGCAAGACAAAGTGGTGCTCGTCACCGGCGCGGGCTCGGTAGGACCCGGCTGGGGCAATGGCCGCGCCATCGCCGTGCGCCTGGTGCAAGAAGGCGCCAAAGTCATGGCCCTCGACCGTGACCCAGACCGTTTGGCAGAAACCCTGGAACGCGCCCATGCGGTGCGTGACACCCATGGCGGCGAGATTGCGTCCATGACTTGTGACGTGACGGACACCGCCTCCATTCAAGCCGCTGTGCAAGCCACCTTGGCGCGCTTTGGGCGCATCGATGTGTTGGTCAACAACGTGGGCGGCTCGGCCGCCGGGGGCCCTGTGGAGATGAGCGAAGAGGTGTGGGACGCGCAGATCGATCACAACCTCAAAAGCGTTTTTTTGATGTGCAAGCACGTGCTGCCTTTGATGGCACAACAAGGGGCAGGCGCGGTGGTAAACATCTCGTCCACCTCGGGCATTCGCTGGACGGGCTCGGCCCAAGTGGCCTAT
>CANGML010000115.1 GCA_947454585.1 Comamonadaceae bacterium | reverse complement strand
GGTGAATTGCTGTACCGCGGCTACCCCATCGAGCAACTCGCCACCAGCTGCGACTACCTCGAAACTTGCTACTTGTTGCTGAAGGGTGAATTGCCCAACGTCGCACAAAAGGCAGAGTTCCAACACACCGTGACCAACCACACCATGGTCAACGAGCAGATGCAATTCTTCTTGCGCGGTTTCCGCCGCGATGCGCATCCCATGGCCGTTTTGACAGGCTTGGTCGGCGCTTTGTCAGCCTTCTATCACGACAGCACCGACATCAACAACCCAGAGCACCGTGAAATCGCTGCGATCCGTTTGATTGCCAAGATGCCAACGCTGGTGGCCATGGCCTACAAATACGGCGTGGGCCAGCCCTTCATGTATCCGCAAAACAACTTGTCTTACTCAGGCAATTTCTTGCGCATGATGTTTGGTGTTCCTTGCGAAGAGTACGTGGTCAACCCCGTGCTCGAGCGCGCCATGGACCGCATCTTCACCTTGCATGCAGACCACGAACAAAACGCATCCACCTCGACCGTGCGTTTGTGCGGCTCGTCAGGTACCAACCCCTTCGCCGCCATCGCAGCGGGTGTGGCTTGCTTGTGGGGCCCTGCTCACGGCGGCGCCAACGAAGCGTGCTTGAACATGCTGGAAGACATCCAAGCCATGGGCGGTGTCTCTAAAGTGGGCGAGTTCATGGAGAAGGTCAAAGACAAAAACTCCGGCGTCAAGCTCATGGGCTTTGGTCACCGGGTTTACAAAAACTATGACCCCCGCGCCAAGTTGATGCAAGAGACTTGCGATGAAGTGCTCAAAGAACTCGGTCTCGAAAATGACCCCTTGTTCAAGTTGGCCAAGGCGTTGGAAAAGATCGCGTTGGAAGACGAATACTTCGTCAGCCGCAAGCTCTACCCCAACGTCGACTTCTACTCTGGCATCGTGCAACGCGCCATCGGCATCCCTGTGAACTTGTTCACGGGCATCTTCGCCCTGGCACGCACCGTGGGCTGGATTGCGCAGTTGAACGAAATGATCAGCGACCCCGAGTACAAAATCGGTCGCCCTCGTCAGTTGTTCACCGGCCATGCCCACCGCAACGTGGAGTCCTTGGCCAAACGCAAGTGAAACGCGCACCGCCTGTCGCGACACGTTCGCGACAACCAGAAGCCCCGCTCTGCGGGGCTTTTTTGTTTTTGCGTTGGGATGACTCGCGAGCGGTGGTAGGCTCTGAGCTATGAGTTCTGTTCCGTTCATCAGCACCCCTGAAGCCCTGCACCAGTTGGCTGACAAACCCCACACCGATTGCCAATGCAGCCTGCAACACTGCGCAGGTTGGGAGAGCGTCAACGACACGGCGTGGCCCGCTGCGCACTTGCACCTGGCGGCGACGCTGCGTGATCCTGATCTTTACGAGCCCACATTTGAAGAGCATCACCCAGCGGGCACGCGCTACGAATCAGCCGATGCACCCGTGGCCTTAAAGTCGTTTCCCTACAACCGCTGTGATGTACACGCCTGCAGCAAGTGCCAGCAGTATGTGCTGCGTTACACCGAGTTTGGTGGCTACTACGTGGACCACCGGGCGCGTCGTTTAAACACGGCGCTGATCGTCGATTAGGCCAGCGCCTGCTCGCCCCCCAAAGCCTCGAACAAGTCAGGCAACAACTTGCTGAGCTCGCCGGTGGCAAGAGCCACATCGGCATCAAATCCTTCATCCCTCTCAGCAGATGTCTCTTCAAACACCACATCCAAGAAGGTCATTTTTTTCAACTGCAACGCTTCAGTCAACGAGAACGACACGCGACCTTGCCACGTCATCGACAAACGCGTGGGCAGCTTGCCGCCTTCAACATGCTGCTTGACTTCGTCGGTATCCAACGGATGGCGCACATAACGCACCACGGACTTGGACTCGTCAGCGGCCTTGAGCTCGCATTCGCGGTCCACACTAAAGCCCGCAGGCGCCTCTTGTGTGATGAGCCAAGAAGCCATCGCCGATTGGGGTGACGTCTGCGTGTTGATCAACGCCAAATTCAAGCCTAGAAAGGACTTGACCAACAGAGTGATCACCTCATCCGCTTTGGCTTGGCTGGCTGCGTCAATGACCAACAGTTGAGTGGTGGGATCCACCCACACCCACACGGACGCTTCTTTGCTGAAGGCCATGGGCATCAAAGACAGCTTCACGTCTTCTTTGATTTCCTTCATTTCTTTCTTGCCAGGCTTGCGACCTTCGGTTGCCTCAATCTGTGCGCTGTGCGCTTTGGCTTTGCGCATCACCACCGAGGCGGGCACGCTGCGGGTCTCGATCTTGAGTTTGAAAATGCGCTGGCCATTCACGGCCTCGACCAACGGGCCATGGGCATCACCACGCGGCTCAATCCAGCCGATCGATTTTTCTTGGCTAGCACCACAGGGCACAAAGCGCTCAAGGTCTAAAGCTTGTTCAATTTGCGGCAAGCTAGGGCTCCAGCCCTCGCCGATTCGATACACCATCACATTTTTGAACACAGCTAACCTTTGGTTTTGAGCGCTTGCCGAACTTGACGAAATAAAAAAGCCAACCGCAAGAGTTGGCTTTAAGAGTTGTGATGATTTTAACGCCTACCCCTCACCTCAAATCACGGCGAGAATTAAAGCTCACGGAGAACTCGAATGACAACCCAGTACCGTCGTGCACTGCTAGCGCTAGCCTGCCTGCTGGCGAGCACCCACACATTCGCCCAGCAAGCTGACTGTGGTTTTATCCAAAACCCAGACCGTCAAGCTTATTGCCGCGCCATCAGCGGGGGCGGCGCTAGCCACTGCGGGTTTATTCGCGACAGCGACCTGCAGGCACGCTGCCGTGCCGACACAGGTGGTGGCAGCAGCCAATGCGGCTTTATTCGTGACCACGACATGCAAGCGGCTTGCAGGGCCAGCGCAGACCGCGCGAACACGCACAGCAGCGCTAGCCAATGTGGGTTCATACAAAACCCCGATAAGCAAGCCTATTGCCGTGCCACATCCGGTGGTGGTCAAAGTCAATGTGGCTTTATCCGCGATCACGATCTGCAAGCCATGTGCCGCGCAGAAACGGGTGGTGGCAGCAGCCAATGCGGCTTTATTCGTGACCGTGACATGCAGGCGGCTTGCAGAGCTCAGACGCGCTGAGCTGACCCGTGCAGCCTCTCGGGCTGTGGCTGTTTAAAAAAGCGCTGGACTTGAAATGCCCTGCGCCACCCTGGCGCGAGGGCGGGTGGACATGATGTGCGTTTGCAAAATCAGGCGACTCAATAAGGGGTCTTTTGAACGCAGCGCTTGGATGATTTCCCAATGCTGCTCGTTGGAACGTCGGACGGACACTTCTCCCGGCCACATTTGCGCCTTCATGGTCACCAAGGGTAATTCCAACAAAGCCGTGGACATGGACAGCAGGCGTTTTGAACCACTCGCACGCAAGATGCATAAATGAAAGCGCGTGTTACACGCCTGGAAGGCGGCAAACAAATCGGCATCTGTCAGGTCTGGCTGGCCCAGCAACGCATCGATCTCTGTGGCGATGACGGTCAACTCATCCAAGTCTTGCGCAGTGGCATGCACGGCGGCCAAAGCGGTGGCATGCCCTTCGAGGACGGCACGGAGTTGAAAAATCTCTTCAATTTCCTCGCTGCTGTGCGAGGCCACAAAGGTTCCTCGGTTGGCCTCGATCCGAACCAAACCTTCACCCGCTAAACGGCGTAAGCAATCGCGCAAAGAGGTGCGCGATACACCCACACGTGTGGCCAACTCTTCTTCCAGCAAGCGTTGACCGGGCGCATATGCGCCTTGCAAAATCAGTTGGCGAACAGATTCATATGCAATGCTGCTGGCACGTGTCATGACGTTGAAAGACAGGTAAATGTGTACAAGTTAAGCTCAGTTCAAACTTGATGTTTGCGAATTCTAGGGTTTAACCTAGTTTTTCGCACGTTTTAGCTTGTTTTAATAGAGAAAATTTATGGATTTGTAGTTTATCCATACTAACGATCTTCAATTTGTGTACATTTTTAATTTGGGAGAGCAATGAAAACGCCACACGTCTTGGTCGCTGGTGCTGGGCCGGTTGGGTTGGTCAGCGCCTTGGTGCTGGGTGCCGCTGGCATTCGCGTCACGGTGGTTGAAGAGGCCAACGACCTCAACATCGATTTGAGGGCTTCGACTTTTCATCCCCCTACTCTAGACATGCTGTCGCGGTATGGACTCACCGATGCGTTGATTCCACAAGGTTTGGTGGCGCGCTTCACCCAACAGCGCGACAGAAAAGACGGACTCATTGCAGAGTTCGACATGGACACGCTCAAAGATGACACCAACTTTCCGTTTCGTTTGCAATGTGAACAGTGGAAGTTAACCCACCTGATCAGGGCCAAGCTTGCACAAATGCCCGATGTTCAAGTCATGTTCGAAACCCAAGTGGAGGCCGTGTCGCAAACAGCGGATGCGGTTTCAACGACCCTCAAAACCCATGGCGAAACGCACCAACTGCAAACTGATTATTTGATTGGTGCAGACGGCGCATCCAGCGCTGTGCGCAAAAGTCTAGGCATTGCGTTCGAAGGCTACACGTACCCTGAGCGCTTCCTGGTGATTTCAACTGCCTTTGAATATGCAGACCACCTGCCGCATTTGTCTTATGTCAACTACTGCTCTGACCCCCAAGAGTGGTGCGTCTTGCTGAGAGTGCCCACTTTATGGCGCGTGCTCTTTCCAACCAAGTTGGAGGAAAGTGATGCAGAAGTCATGGGCGATGCGTCCGTACAAAAACGTTTGCAAGAGCTGTTGCCTCAGCCAAAGCCTTACGAGACCTCGCACCGCACCTTGTACAAAGTCCACCAGCGTGTCGCAGCTACTTTTCGTCAACATCGCGTATTTCTAGCGGGCGACGCCGCACACATCAACAACCCCTTGGGGGGCATGGGCATGAACGGCGGTGTTCACGACGCCTTCAATCTCTGCGAAAAACTTTTGTCTGTCTTGCAAGGCAGCGAGCGCCCAGAAGCACTCGATCGTTATGAGCGCCAACGTCGCACCATTGCCATTGAATACATCAATGCCAATACCGCGCGAAATAAAAAAGAAATCGAAGAGCGGGACCCACAGTTACGAAAGAAGACCCATGATGAACTGCGTGCTATCGCTAACGACCCGATTTCAACGCGAAACTATTTGAGAAAGACATCCATGATTGATGCATTACGTCGCGCAGAGGCCATCCTATGACCCAATATGGCATAAAACCACCCAGCAATGAACAACGTCGCGCACTGCTGCGCAGTCGTATCAAAAAAGGAGAACTGGTCATCGCGCCAGGTGTCTTTGAAATGGTATCGGCCACCATTGCAGATCGCATGGGATTTGATGCCTTGTACATGACAGGCTACGGCACAGTGGCCTCTTATCTTGGCTTGCCAGATGCAGGTTTAGCCAGTTATGCCGACATGGTGAACCGCGTGCAGCAGTTTGCCACGATCACCAGCACGCCCATGATCTGTGACGCTGACACCGGCTTTGGAGGCTTGCTCAATGTGATGCACACGGTGCGCGGCTACGAGGCTGCGGGCGCTTGTGCGATTCAAATTGAAGATCAAGAATTTCCCAAAAAATGCGGCCATATGTTGGGACGTCGCGTGATCCCTGCAGAGCAAATGGCAGACAAGATTCGCGTAGCGGCCGAGACACGTAATGACCCCAATTTTTTAATCATTGCGCGAACCGATGCTCGGACCACGCTTGGCCTCGACGAGGCCTTACGCCGCGCAGAAATGTATGCGCGGGCAGGCGCTGACTTGTTGTTTGTCGAAAGTCCCGAGTCCGTCGAAGAAATGGCCACCATCACACGTGCTTTTGACCTGCCCTTGGTGGCGAATATGGTCGAAGGCGGTCGCACGCCGGTCCTCACGCATGAGGAGCTCAAGTCATTGGGCTATGGCTTGGCGATTTTCCCAGCTACCGCCTTCTTGGCGGCAGGAGCCGC
>CANGML010000114.1 GCA_947454585.1 Comamonadaceae bacterium | reverse complement strand
TGCGCTTGTTGAAGTTTTTGACCACGCCCGATGGGCTGGGCGCATTCAGCGCATCGGGGTTTGGACGGTAAATCCTCCACGCGCCTGGTTACTCGAGGCGCATCTCCCGAATGATGGCGCGGAATTGATCCATCTGGCGACGCAGCATGGCATCTTGCTCAGCAGGGGTCGAGCCCACGCCTTCAGCACCCAAGTCGTTCAGACGTTTGACCACATCGGGGTGACGCACAGCCGCAATGACTTCTTTGTTCAAGCGTTCAATGATGTCCTTGGGTGTTTTAGCAGGCGCAAACACGCCGTTCCAGCCTTCGAGCTCTAAGTTAGGAAATCCCAGCTCCTTGACCGTAGGCACGTCGGGCAGACCAGGAATGCGCTTGGAGGCGGTGGTGGCCAAAGCCTTCAAGGTACCGGCCTTGATTTCGGCCAAAGAGGACGACAACTGGTCGCCCCCCACTTGGAGTCGGCCTGCCAGCATCTCTTGCTTCAGCGGCGCGGCGCCTTTGAAGGGAATGTGCGTGATGTCGATCTTGGCATCTTTTTTAAACGCTTCCCCTAGCACGTGCATGGTGGAGCCTGGGCCAGTGGAGCCATAGTTGTATTGCAGCGCCGGGTTGGCGCGCAACAGGGTCGCTAACTCTTTGAGGTCTTTGGCAGGCACGGTGGGGCTGGCGGTCCACACAAAGGGCACGTACACCGCAATTGAGACACCTGCAAAGTCGGTGTCGACGTTGAAGGGCGAGCGGTTGGCCAAGGTTTGCGCCACGGAGGCCAATGGGAAGGACAGGTTGTGCATCATGATGGTGTAGCCATCGGGGGCTGCTTTGGCCATCGCATCCGCACCGATGGCGCCACCTGCGCCGCCGCGGTTGTCGACCGTGACGGGCTGCCCCATGGACTCACTCATCCGTTGGGCCACCAGCCTAGCCACGATGTCCGTGGTGCCCCCAGCTGGAAAGGGCACGATCATCTTGATCGGTTTGTTGGGATAGGTCTGCGCTTGGGCACCCGAATGAAGCGCCACAGACAGTAGTGCCAGCAGACCGGCGGTGCATAGGTGTCGCCAGGGTTGAAGCAGTGAACGCATGATGTCTCCTTGTGTTGTCGCCCTCTGAATGCGGGAACGGGGCCAAAAGACTATTGCACAAGGCGACCGATCACGCGCATCACCAAAGTGACAAGCCTTGCGCACGCCCTGCCTATGGCTATTTCACTAAGGCCACCGACTTCACTTGCGCCCACACCGACATGCCCACCTGCAAGCCCAACTCATGCACCCCTCGCGCCGTGACACGGGCCAACAACACAGAGGCCCCACATCGCAGGCGCAGCAGGGCTTGTGAGGGGTGGGCCTCAGCCGTGATGGCATCGATCACACAAGGCACGTGATTTTGAATGCTGGTGTGTGTGGCCTCGTGCAAGGTCACGCTCACGTCGCGCGCCAGCACGCGCAGGCGCACGGTTTGGCCCACGCTCAAGCCGCTGTCACGTACCCACAGCGCGCCACCGTCAAAGCCCACTTGGGCCAAGTGCCACGGTGTGTCGATGTTCAGCACGATGCCCGTCAGCAAAGCCCCGGCATCCTCACCCAACACGATGGGCAGATCCGCTTGGGTCAACACCTCAGCCACGGGGCCGCTGGCTTGAATGCGGCCTTCATGCATCACCACCAAGGTGTCAGCCAAGCGGGCCACTTCGTCCACCGCGTGGGTGACATAGAGCATGGGAATGTTCAGGTCATCACGCAGTTTTTCTAACCAAGGCAACACCTCTTGTCGGCGCGCATGGTCGAGCGCAGCCAAGGGTTCATCGAGGAGCAACAAGCGCGGTTGCGTGACCAAGGCGCGGGCAATGGCTACGCGTTGGCGCTCGCCACCCGACAGCTCGTGGCTGCGGCGCTTGAGCAAGTGACCAATACCCAGCAGCTCGATGGTTTGCTGCTGAACGGCTTGGCTCATCGCGTTGCGGTTATTTTTTTCGGCACGGTGGTGGCCATAGGCCAAGTTGCCCGCCACGTCTAAGTGATCAAACAACGACGCTTCTTGAAACACATAGCCCAAGGCGCGTTGGTGCGTGGGTAGGCGAACACCCTTACCGCCATGTTCTGCATCGTCTTGCCACACCTCGTGGCCCAGCTGCACCAAGCCACGCGCCGAGGGTTCTAGCCCCGCCACACAGCGCAACAAGGTGGTTTTGCCGCAGCCCGAAGGGCCCAAGATCACGGTGATGCCCTGCGCGGGCAACTGCACATTGACCGACACCTCAAAGTCGGCGCGCGCAATGTCTAGCTTTAGGTGGAGGTTCATGCACCCGCCTTGTTGCGCTGATCAGCGCGACGGTTGAACCACGACAGCCCCAACAACACCACAAACGAAAACACCAACATCACACCCGCCAAGCCGTGCGCTTGGGAATATTCCATCGCTTCCACATGGCCGTAAATTTGGGTCGACACCACGCGCGTTTTGTCGGGGATGTTGCCGCCAATCATCAACACCACACCGAACTCGCCCACGGTGTGTGCAAAGCTCAGCATGGCAGCCATCACAAAACCGGGCTTGGCCAAGGGCACGGCCACGGTGAAGAAGGCATCCCACGGGCTGGCTCGCAAGGTGGCAGCCACTTCCATGGGCCGCGAGCCCATCGCCTCAAACGCGTTGACCAGCGGCTGCACGGCAAACGGCAGCGAGTACACGACAGAGCCCAACACCAAGCCCCAAAAGCTAAAGGCCAAGCTGCCCCAACCCGCCCATTGCGTGAAGGTGCCAATTGGGCCGTTCGGCCCCAGCGCCACCAACAAGTAAAAGCCCAGCACCGTGGGCGGCAGCACCAAGGGCAGCGCGACGAGCGAGGCCACAGGTGCGCGCCAAGCAGATCGCGTGTGCGCCAGCCACCACGCTATGGGCGTGGCGAGCAACAGCAGCAGCACGGTCGTGACGCTGGCGAGTTGCAGCGTCAGGGCGATGGCTTGGAAATCTTCGGCGCTCAAATGCATGGCCACACTTTACAGGGCGTAGCCATATTGGCGAATGATGGATTTGGCTTTGTCGGCTTGCAGGTATTTGAGCAGCGCGTGGGCGGCTGCATTGTCTTTGCCTGCGTTGAGCAACACAGCGTCTTGCTTGAGTGGGGTGTGCAGGTCTTGCGGCACCACCCACGCCGAGCCTTGTGCAATGCGCCCATCGAAGGAGATTTGCGACAAGGCCACAAAGCCCAACTGTGCGTTTTCAGTGCTGACGAATTGGTAGGTTTGGCCGATGCTCTCGCCTTGCACGAGCTTAGGGGTCACGCGGGCTTGCACACCCAACCTGTGAATCACCTCCATCGCCGCAGCACCATAGGGGGCGAGCTTGGGGTCGGCCATGGCGATCTTGTGAATCCCCAGCTTATCAAGGTTGGGGCTGCGTAGCACCTCGCCTTTGTCGTCGACCAAGTTGGGTTGTTTGCTCCACAGCGCCAAGCGACCTGTGGCGTAAGTGAAGCGCGTGCCCGCCACGGCCACGCCTTCTTTTTCTAGACGTGCAGGGGTTTCGTCGTCTGCGGCCAACAGCACCGCAAACGGCGCGCCGTTTTTGATTTGTGCGTAGAACTTGCCTGTTGCACCCAAGGCCACCTGGGCTTTGTGTCCCGTGTCTTGCTCAAACGCTTGTGCGATTTTCTGCATGGGGGCGGTGAAGTTGGCAGCCACAGCCACCGTCACTTCACCCGCGTGCACCAAAGTAAAAAAATGAACGCTGGCGAGAGCCAGCATCAGACGTGATTTCATAGGCGCTGATTATCTCAGCGCTGCACCTGCTTCATACCAGCGCTTGATGAGCGCACGTTCGTCCTCGGTGATGCCGGTGGCGTTGTTCATCGGCATTTGCTTGGTCACGACGGCTTGTTGGTAAATGCCCAAGGCATGAAGCTTGACACCCTCTGCTGTGTCAAAGCGCACGTTCTTCATTTGCACCTGCTCGCCATGACAGGCATGGCAACGCTGCGCAAACACGGCGTTGACTTCAGCAAAGCCCACGGGCGCGGTGCTGGCAGAAACCGTCGCGGTCGAAGGGGCTGGGCGCATCCACACAATCACGCTGAGCAAGATCACCACGCCTGCAAGGGCAAAGGGCAATGGGTTCTTGGCGCGACCTAAGTGAAAGCCATGGCGCTGCACAAAGAACTGACGAATCAAAGCACCCGCCAACATCATCATCACCAAGATGACCCAGTGGTATTCGTGCGTGTACAAGAAGCTGTAGTGGTTGCTCAGCATCGCAAAGATGACGGGCAAGGTGAAGTAGGTGTTGTGTATGCTGCGCTGCTTGCCGCGTTTGCCATGGGTGGCCAGCTCTTTGGGGTCCATCGCCACGCCCGATGTCATCGCCGCCACCACTTTGCGCTGGCCCGGGATGATCCAAAAGAACACGTTGGCACTCATGGCGGTGGCAATCATCGCCCCCACCAACAAGAAGGCCGCACGCCCTGCAAACAACTGGCAAGACAACCACGCGGCAAAGGCCACCACCACGATCATGATCAGCGCCACAATCCCTTCGCCGTTTTCACGGAAACCAAACACGCGGCATACCGCGTCGTAAATCAACCAGAAGACGACCAGAAAGCTCAAGGCCGCTGTGATCGCTAAGGCGGGTGACCAGTCCATGAGGGACTTATCGATCAAGAACGTGCCGGCATTCCAAAGGTACAACACGGTGAACAAACCAAAGCCACTCAACCACGTGGAATAGGCCTCCCAATAAAACCAGTGCAGCTTGGTGTGGATCTTCTTGGGTGCCACCATGTACTTTTGCGGGTTGTAAAAACCGCCGCCGTGCACGGCCCACATCGCACCGTCCACCCCTTTTTCCAGCAAGTCGGGTGAATTGGGTTTGATCAGGTTGTTGTCTAGGAAGACAAAGTAAAACGAAGAGCCAATCCAGGCGATGGCCGTGATGACGTGCACCCAACGCAGCAGCAGGTTGGCCCAATCGAGAAAGTAGGTGTCCATGTCGAGACCTCAGTCACTTGAATCAAAGTTGCCCTTCACCACTGCGGGCGCTGTGAAGGACATGAGGGTCGCGAACAAGGCCTCGTTTCCCAAGGCCTGCTCCGCTGCGACAGGTGACGCGAAGTGTATACACTTTTTGTCAACTAGGCTAGCGGGCAAGACTTAGGTGAGCAGATTAGGCGGCTTGCAAGGCGCCTGCCACACGTGGCACGGGGCTCGAGGCTGCCACCACATCGGCCACCATATCCGCAGTGATGGCCGACAGCGTCCAACCCAAATGGCCGTGGCCTGTGTTGTAGAACACGTTGGCGGCTTTGCCGCGGCCCACGCGCGGCATCATGTTGGGCATCATCGGACGCAAGCCTGCCCAAGGCACGACCGAGCGGGTGTTGATGCGGGGGAAGCATTGCTCGACCCAATCGATCAGCGGGCGAATACGGTCGGCACGGATGTCGCGGTCCACGCCATTGAACTCGGCGGTGCCGGCGACGCGGAAGCGGTCCACGCCCAAGCGGCTGGTGACGAGCTTGGTTTCATCGTCCAACAGGCTCACGGTGGGCGCGCCCATCTGGCTGTCCGCATCGGTCAAATTGACGGTGATGGAATAGCCTTTGACGGGGTAGATGTTGACGCGGTCACCCAACTGCGCTGCGAAGTCGCGGCTGGCCACGCCCGCACACACCACCACGCTGTCAAAGGTGTGCACGATAGGGGCTGTCTGACCTTGGGCCGCCTGCTCTTGGGCCACGCTGATCACCGCTTGCTGGCCATTGGTTTGCACCGAAGTCACGTCTTGTCCATACAAGGTACGCACGCCCCATCGGGCAGCCGCGGCAGCCAAACCAACCGTGAACTTATGGATATCTCCCGTGGCATCGCTCTCGGTGAAGTAGCCACCGTAGTAAGTACCTGCCAACGTGGGCTCAATGGCTTTCATTTCCTCAGGCGTCACCGCGCGACGGGGCAAGCCGCCTTTGGCCAGCAACTTGGACACGTTGCCTGCGTGGTCAAAGCCTTTCTTGTCGCGGTAAATGTG
>CANGML010000113.1 GCA_947454585.1 Comamonadaceae bacterium | reverse complement strand
CGTGCAAAACGCGATTGACTACGCGTTGGCGCACAAAAAAGCCTAACTACTAGGAACACCGCATGAGCCGTCGTCGCGTCGTCGTGACCGGCCTAGGTTGTATCAGCCCCGTGGGTAATACGGTGGCTGACGCTTGGGCCAATCTTTTAGCTGGCAAATCTGGCATTGCGAACATCACGCGTTTTGATGCTTCTGCCATCAACTGCCATTTTGCGGGCGAAGTGAAAGATTTAGACCTTGATCAGTACATCGCCCCCAAAGAGGCGCGTGCCATGGACAAGTTCATTCACTACGGCATTGCGGCTGCGATTCAAGCGGTTCAAGACTCAGGCTTAGCCACTGGCGAAGCGCTGAGCGAAGAGGAAGCGACGCGCATTGGCGTCGTGATTGGCTCTGGCATTGGCGGCTTGCCACTGATTGAAAGCATGCATGACGAAATGTTGGCCAAAGGCCCACGTCGTATATCGCCTTTCTTTGTGCCAGCGTCCATCATCAACATGATTTCTGGTCACGTCTCCATGCGTTACGGCTTTAAGGGCCCTAACTTGGCTGTGGTCACAGCCTGTACCACAGGCTTGCACAGCATCGGCGAAGCCGGTCGTCACATTGAGTACGGCGATGCCGACGTGATGATTGCTGGCGGCTCTGAGGGATGCATGTCACCTCTGGGCGTAGGCGGCTTTGCCTCCATGCGCGCTTTGTCGACCCGTAACGATGACCCCGCCACTGCTTCGCGTCCTTGGGACAAAGACCGTGACGGTTTTGTTTTGGGCGAGGGCGCTGGCGTCTTGGTGCTCGAAGAATACGAACACGCCAAAAAGCGTGGCGCCAAAATTTATGCAGAGTTGGGTGGCTATGGTTTGAGTGCAGACGCTGGCCACATGACAGCCCCCAACACCGATGGCCCACGTCGTGCCATGCTCAGTGCTTTGCGCAATGCAGGCGTGAATGCTGATCAGGTGGACTACTTGAACGCACATGGCACATCTACACCCTTGGGTGATGTGAACGAGACCAACGCCATCAAAGCCGCCTTGGGCGATCACGCCAAGAAAACGGTGGTGAACTCCACCAAGTCGATGACCGGCCACTTGTTGGGTGGCGCGGGCGGCATTGAGAGTGTGTTCACTGCTTTGGCGATCTATCACCAAAAGAGCCCACCCACCATCAACATCTTCAACCAAGACCCCGAGTGCGACTTGGATTACTGTGCAAACACCGCACGCGACATGAAGATCGATGTGGCCCTCAAAAACAACTTCGGATTTGGCGGCACCAACGGCGCGTTAGTTTTCAAACGCGTCTAAGGTCCTCGCCATGCATCACGCCCCATCGGTTTCTTATCCGGTGGGGCGTTGTGCTTTTCACCGTCAGCTTTATATTTTCCTTGTGCTGATGACGTCGACGTTCTTAGGAATATGGGTGTTGCATCAAGGATTCACGCGGGCTTGGTGTGCGGCTGCTTTCTTGGCCGTCTTAGGTGGATTTTTAGGCGCTTTGAGTTTGCGCTTCATTGCCACGCTGACCTGGAGCGGTCAACGCTGGTGCTTGCATGATCAGTCGGGTAACAAGCCAGATGTGTTCGGAGACCTAGAGGTTATTTTGGATAGTCAGAAGACCTTGCTTTTGCGTTGGCAACCCACATCTGACAAACTGCCCACCTCATTTGTTTGGTTATGGCTGGGCGCAGAGCAATCCAGCGCGCGCTGGCAAGATTTACGTTGCGCGGTGTATCAGCGCAAAGCATTGAATTGAAGGAAGACATATGGCACATCGATTGGCATTGAAACGCTCGTTTTCTGCTGGGCTGCTATGCAGCGCACTTTGGGTATTGGGGTTCAGCTTCAGCATCGTCACGCCAGCGAGCGCACAAGGGGTACGTGGCTTGCCTGATTTCACCGAGTTGGTCGAACTGGTGGGGCCTTCTGTGGTGAACATTCGTACGATCGAAAAAGTGGTTCCTCGCGATACGTCCGGCAACGAGCCTGATGCCGAAATGCAAGAGTTTTTTCGGCGCTTCTTTGGTGTGCCGATGCCTACACCAAACAACCCCAATGCGCCTAAGCCGCAGCGCCCGAGTCGTCCACAACCCGAGGAACAACCGAGAGGGGTGGGCTCAGGCTTTATCTTGTCAGCGGATGGCTTTGTCATGACCAATGCCCACGTGGTGGACGGCGCTGATCAGGTGTTGGTGACGCTGCCTGATAAGCGTGAGTTCAAAGCGCGCATTGTTGGCGCTGACAAGCGTTCTGACGTGGCGGTGGTGAAGATTGAAGCAACAGGCCTGCCTGCGGTGAAGATTGGCGATGTGAACCGCTTGAAAGTAGGCGAGTGGGTCATGGCCATTGGCTCTCCCTTTGGACTCGATAACACGGTGACCGCGGGCATTGTGAGTGCCAAGCAACGCGATACAGGTGAGTATTTGTCATTCATCCAAACCGATGTGGCGATCAATCCTGGCAACTCGGGCGGTCCGCTCATCAATATGCGTGGCGAAGTGGTGGGTATCAACAGTCAGATTTATTCGCGCTCCGGCGGATTCATGGGTATTTCATTTGCCATACCGATTGATGAAGCGGTGCGTGTGAGCGAACAGCTTCGGGCCACGGGGCGTGTGCAACGTGGTCGACTGGGTGTACAAATCGATCAGGTGAGCAAAGAGGTGGCTGAGTCCTTGGGTTTGGCGAAAACACAAGGGGCTTTGGTGCGCGGTGTTGAGCAGGGCTCGCCAGCAGAAAAGGCGGGCTTAGAGCCCGGCGACATCATCTTGAAGTTCGATGGCAAAACCATTGATAAATCAACCGACTTACCGCGCATCGTGGGCAATACCAAGCCTGGAACCCGCAGCAGCATTCAGCTATGGCGCCGTGGCAGTCACAAAGAGCTTCCAATCACCGTGGGAGAGTTTGAAGCGGATAAACCAGTCAAAAAAGCGGCAGCAGCAGCGCCTGAGAAGCCCGCTTCAAGTGTGATTACCCAAGTTTTGGGTTTGACGGTGAGTGATTTGACGGATGCCCAGAAAAAAGAGCTCAAACTGCGCGGAGGCGTGCGTGTGGACACTGTCGCTGAACCTGCCTCACGTGCGGGAATTCAGGAGGGTGATGTGATTTTGGCCTTGGCCAATATTGAAACGCCCAATGTCCAATCGCTTGAAACGCTGATGGCGAAACTGGATCGAAGCAAGGCCATCAGTTTGTTGATTCGCCGAGGCGAATGGGCGCAGTACACCGTCATTCGACCTCAGCGTTAAATCCCCAAACTCAGGTCGGGAATGGGGGCGTTATAAAAATATTTTTAACGTCCCCAAAATACTTTTTAAGTTTGTGCTTACTAACTTAATGAAGGTGTTCAAGCCCTTTTTGTATAGAATTGAGGGGCTGAATGCGTTTTTGCGATATATCGCAAGCCCAAAACTCCACGATACGGGATTGTTTGATTGACTCCACAGGTGATCCACAGATCGCCCACAAGTTGCTCAAATGCCCCATTGTCAAAATGTTAATAAGTTGTGGATAAATTCATGTTGCGAGCCCGCAACGAGGCCTCGATCGTGTTGAGATCGCTGTGCAATTCGGGGTTTTTGCCTACAATGAATTCCCAACTTATGCAGTTGCCATTGCTTGTTGGTTCTGGGCGCGTCAGCAGATGACGCGCCCTTTTTTCTTGGCGCTCTCCCTTTGAATTCAATTACTTAAGTGTCCCCGTTGATGAACAACATCAGAAACTTCTCCATCATTGCCCACATCGATCATGGCAAATCGACGCTCGCAGATCGTTTGATTCAGCGCTGCGGAGGACTTGAAGAGCGCGACATGGAAGCCCAAGTGCTCGATTCGATGGACATCGAAAAAGAACGTGGGATAACTATCAAAGCGCAGACCGCTGCGTTGCAATACAAAGCCAAAGACGGACAGATCTACAACCTGAATTTGATCGACACACCGGGCCACGTTGACTTCTCGTATGAAGTGTCGCGTTCACTCTCTGCCTGCGAAGGGGCGCTGCTGGTGGTCGATGCGAGTCAAGGTGTGGAAGCACAAACGGTGGCTAACTGCTACACCGCGCTCGACCTCGGTGTGGAGGTGGTGCCTGTGCTGAACAAGATGGACTTGCCCAATGCCGATCCAGAGAATGCCAAAGCTGAAATCGAAGACGTGATTGGCATTGATGCCACCGATGCCATCCCTTGCTCAGCCAAAACGGGCTTGGGCATTGATGAGATCTTAGAAGCCGTGGTGGCCAAGATACCGCCACCCCAAGGTAACAAAGACGCACCGCTGCGTGCCATGATCATTGACAGCTGGTTCGACAGCTACGTGGGCGTGGTGATGTTGGTGCGCGTGGTTGATGGCCGCTTAGGCAAAGGCGAACGCTTCAAGATGATGGCCACCGAGGCCGTTTACAACGCCGACAACCTCGGCGTGTTCACGCCCGCCAATGAGCCCCGTCAGTCCCTCGAAGCTGGCCAAGTGGGCTACATCATTGCAGGTATCAAAGAGCTGCAAGCTGCCAAGGTGGGTGACACCATCACCTTGGAAAAAAAGCTGCCCAACAATTTAGGCCCCGCTGAATCAGCGCTGCCTGGCTTCAAAGAAATTCAACCCCAGGTGTTTGCCGGTCTGTACCCGACCGAAGCCAACCAATACGACGGCTTGCGTGATGCGCTGGAAAAGCTCAAGCTCAATGACGCCTCCTTGCAATACGAGCCGGAGGTGTCGCAAGCGCTAGGCTTTGGTTTCCGTTGCGGCTTCTTGGGGCTGTTGCACATGGAAATCGTGCAAGAGCGCTTGGAGCGCGAGTTTGACCAAGACCTGATCACCACGGCCCCAAGCGTGGTGTACCAAGTGGTCATGCCTGGCGACGAGGTGGTGATGGTGGAAAACCCCTCCAAGATGCCCGACCAAGGCAAGCTCCACGAAATCCGAGAGCCCATCGTGACCGTGCACTTGTACATGCCGCAGGATTACGTGGGGGCCGTGATGACGCTGGCCAACCAAAAACGCGGCGTGCAGATGAACATGGCCTACCACGGTCGCCAAGTGATGTTGACCTACGAAATGCCTTTGGGTGAGATCGTGCTCGACTTTTTTGACAAGCTCAAATCGGTGTCCCGTGGCTACGCCTCGATGGACTACGAGTTCAAAGAGTACCGTGCGTCTGACGTGGTGAAGGTCGATATCTTGCTCAACGGCGAGAAAGTCGATGCTTTGTCCATCATCGTGCATCGCTCACAGTCGCAGTACCGTGGACGCGCCGTGGTCGCCAAGATGCGCGAGATCATCAGCCGTCAGATGTATGACGTGGCAATTCAGGCTGCTATTGGCTCCAATATCATTGCGCGCGAGACCATCAAGGCCTTGCGCAAGAACGTACTGGCAAAATGCTACGGGGGCGACATCAGTCGCAAACGCAAGCTGCTTGAAAAACAAAAAGCAGGTAAAAAACGCATGAAGCAAATTGGCTCGGTGGAAGTTCCGCAAGAAGCCTTCTTGGCTATTTTGCAGGTGGAGGATTGATGGCTACTTTGACCGCATTCGTACTGGCAGCCTTTGTAGGCTACGCTGGTTCTTGGTATCTGGGCATGATTGAAGGCAACTTTGCCTTGCTCATGTTCATGGCCACCGTCGTCACGGGTATTTACTGGTTGGCTGAGCAGTTTTATTTCTTGCCCCAGCGCAAAGCGGCAGCAGAGCTGCTCCAAGCCGAGGCCGACAACCGCGCCCTCGAGTTGCGTGCCCAAGGTATCGCGCAAACCGATGTGAACGTGGCCGAGGCCAAAGAGCGCCTGTACATGCAGCCCTGGTGGTTGGATTGGACCGCGGGCTTGTTTCCTGTCATTGCCGTGGTGTTTGTGCTGCGTTCCTTTTTGTTTGAGCCCTTCAAGATTCCATCGGGCTCCATGATTCCCACCTTGTTGGTGGGCGATTTGATTTTGGTGAACAAATACCACTACGGCGTGCGTTTGCCCGTGGTGAACATCAAGCTCACCGAAGGCAATCCGGTGCAACGTGGTGATGTGATGGTGTT
>CANGML010000112.1 GCA_947454585.1 Comamonadaceae bacterium | reverse complement strand
GACGGCGGTAATGGCCTCTTCTTGGCCGACCACGCGGTCGTGCAGCTTAGTTTCCATTTGCAAGAGCTTGTCACGCTCGCCTTGCATCAACTTGGACACAGGAATGCCCGTGGCACGCGCCACCACTTCAGCAATCTCTTCTGCGCCCACTTGTGTGCGCAACAAACGGTGGCCGCCTGCGGCCGCGGTTTTGCTGCTTTCACGGGCATTGGCCTCTTTCATGCGCTTTTCTAGCTCAGGCAATTTGCCATATTGCAGCTCAGCGACTTGGTTGAAATCGCCTTTGCGCGTGAGCTCTTCGATTTGGTGACGCATGCGGTCAATTTCTTCTTTGAGTTGCGCGCCACCGTGGGCAGACGACTTTTCTGCCTTCCAAATTTCATCGAGATCGGCGTATTCTTTGCCGATCTTTTTGATTTCTTCTTCGAGCAATTCCATGCGCTTTTGCGAGGCTTCGTCTTTTTCTTTGCGCACCGCCTCGCGCTCAATCTTGAGTTGAATCAAGCGGCGATCCAGCTTGTCCATCACCTCGGGCTTGGAGTCGATTTCAATCTTGATCTTGGCCGCTGCCTCATCGATCAAATCTATCGCCTTGTCGGGTAAGAAACGATCTGTGATGTAGCGGTGCGACAGCTCAGCCGCCGCCACGATGGCGGGGTCGGTGATCTCGACGCCATGGTGCACCTCGTACTTCTCTTGCAGGCCACGCAGAATCGCGATCGTCGCCTCAACCGACGGCTCACCCACGATGATTTTTTGAAAACGCCGCTCGAGCGCCGCATCTTTTTCGATGTACTTGCGGTACTCATCCAAGGTGGTGGCACCCACGCAGTGCAGCTCGCCGCGGGCTAGTGCGGGCTTGAGCATATTGCCCGCGTCCATCGCGCCTTCGGCCTTGCCGGCGCCCACCATGGTGTGCAACTCGTCGATGAACACAATGGTTTGGCCTTCGTCTTGCGCCAACTCTTTCAACACACTTTTCAGACGCTCTTCAAACTCGCCACGGTATTTCGCACCCGCCAACAAAGAAGCCATGTCGAGTGACAACACACGCTTGCCCTTGAGCGAATCGGGCACCTCACCCGCCACGATGCGTTGGGCCAAGCCCTCGACGATGGCGGTCTTGCCAACGCCCGGCTCCCCAATCAGCACGGGGTTGTTTTTGCTGCGACGCTGCAGCACTTGGATGGCACGGCGAATTTCGTCGTCACGGCCAATCACCGGGTCAAGCTTGCCTTGACGCGCACGCTCCGTCAGGTCCATGCAGTATTTCTTCAACGATTCACGTTGGCCTTCGCTCTCGGCGTTGTCTACCTTTTGGCCACCGCGCACCGCGGTCACCGCGGTTTCTAAAGCTTTGCGACTCAAGCCGTTTTGCGTGGCCAATTTGCCCCAGTTGCCTTTGTTGTCGCACATCGCCAGCAAAAACAACTCGCTGGCCACAAACTGGTCGCCACGTTTGATGGCCTCTTTCTCCGCCGCTTGAACCAACGACACGGTGTCGCGACTGACTTGCACCTGCTCTTGCCCTTCAACCTTGGGGAGCCTGTGCATGGCTTCCTCAGCGGACGCGAGCAAGCCAGAGACATTGGCGCCCGCACGCTGCAACAGCGACTTGGGGCCATCGTCTTGACGCAGCATGGCAACCAACACATGGGATGGCTCGATGTAGGCATGGTCGCCGCCCAGCGCCAGCGACTGGGCATCGCCCAAGGCTTCTTGGAACTTGGTGGTGAGTTTGTCGATACGCATGAAAACTCCGAAGAAATTTGTTGAATTGCTTGTTAACTGAGGCTGCTGTGGCCTATTTCAAGGCCACGCAGACACAGGCAGCTTGACTTGGGTCAAGGTCCCACATATTCAAACACTGTCTTGCCTCCGAGTCAGTGCGGCGGCACACGCAGCGACTCAGCCTTGCACGATGCTGTTCGCCGCGTCAATGCCCCAGCGCGCCAAGGCTTGGTCGTCACTGACGCGGGCATCCACCCAGCGCGCACCTTCGGGCGTGACTTCTTTTTTCCAAAACGGCGCTTGGGTTTTGAGATAGTCCATCAAAAACTCGCAAGCTTTGAAGCTCTCACCCCGGTGGGCCGAGGTGACCGCCACCCACACAATTTGGTCTTCGGGCTGCAACAAACCCACGCGGTGGATCACACGGGCGGCGAAGATGTCAAAGCGTTGTTGGGCCTGGTCCATCATGGCCGAGATGGACTTCTCGGTCATGCCCGGGTAATGCTCTAGCTCCATGCTGGCGACTGCGCTGCCCTCGTTGCGCTCGCGCACCGTGCCCAAGAACGCACACACCGCGCCCACACGCGCATCGCCAGCGCGCAAGGCGGCCAGTTCTTGGCTCACATCAAAGTCGTGGGTTTGAATGCTGACGGTGAACGACATGCCAGACCTCGCCCATTAGCCGCCCGTGACGGGCGGAAAAAACGCCACTTCGCAGCCCTCGCTCAGCGCTGCGGTCTCTTCGCACAGGACTTGGTTCAAGGCCATGCGCACTGCTCGGCCGTGAGCCAGCACCTCGGCGTAGGCACCCCCACGCGCAATCAGCTCATCCCGCAAGACTTGGAGAGTCGCAGCCTCTGTGCGCACCGCTTCGCTGCCCTGCCCGATGGCTTCGCGAATCGACGCGAAGTATTTGAGGGTGACGTTGTAAGTGATGGTCATGTCAGCCACTCCGCAAAAGAAATAAAGCGAACGGTATCGCCTGTGGCGATGGCCTGCCCCGCCGGGTTATCCACCACCCCATCGCCCCACACCGCCGAGGTCAACACACCCGAGCTTTGGTTGGGAAACAGATCCAGCCCGCCTTGCGCATTGCGTTTGACGCGTAAAAACTCGCGGCGCTTGTCGGCCCGCGGCCAATCAAAATCAGCACGCATCTGCGTGCGTGTGATGTCAGTTGTCGTGACGCCTTGCAAGGCCAAGACAAATGGGCGCACCAGCAACAAAAAGGTCACAAAGCTCGACACGGGGTTGCCTGGCAACCCCATGAAGTGACAAGACTCGCCAGGGGTCTGGCGGTTGACCTTGCCATACGCAAAAGGCTTACCCGGTTTGATGGCAAGTTGCCACAGGTTCAATTCCCCCAGGTGCTCGACAGCGGGCTTGATATGGTCTTCTTCACCCACGGACACACCACCACTGGTCAAAATCAAATCATGCTGTTGCGCCGCCTGGCGCAATGCGGCAACAGTCGCCTCACGTTGGTCCGGCACGATGCCCAAGTCCGTCACCTCGCAACCCAAGCGTTGCAACATGGCACGCAAAAAGAAACGGTTGGAGTTGTAAATCGCACCCGCAGGCATGGCCTCGGGCGCCACATCACCGGGCATGACCAGCTCATCCCCTGTTGAAAACAAGGCCACGCGAGGACGCGCAGACACGGTCAGCTGGGCCAAGCCGATGCTCGCAGCCAGCCCGAGCTCGGCGGGCGTGAGGCGCGTGCCTTGGCGTAACACCGTGGCGCCGCGCGTCACATCTTCGCCTGAACGGCGCACCCATTGCCCAGCTGGCACAGGCTTGCAGACCTTGACGCGTTCATCCGCCAAGGCTTCGCAGTCTTCTTGCATCACCACCGCATCAGCGCCTGGCGGGATCGGCGCGCCCGTGAAAATGCGTGCCGCTTCGCCCGCCTGCAGCGGTGCACCGTGCGTGCCTGCAGGGATGCGCTGTGTCACGCGCAACACGGCACCCGGCTGGGCGCAATCAGCTGCGCACACGGCGTAGCCGTCCATCGAGCTGTTGTCTTGCGGTGGCACTTGCAAAGCGGCCACCACTTCTTGTGCCAGCACGCGGCCATCGGCTTCAAAGGTGGAGACGATTTGACTGCCCGATAGTGTTTGGGCCTGCGCCAGCAACAGGGGCAAGGCATCGTCAAGGGAGCGCAAAGCAGGTCGGTTCATAGCAGGGGTGGACGGTAGTCAAAACGGTCTTGATTCGCCAGCAACCAATCGGTCACGGCGAAGGCATCATTCAAGTCCAACACGGGGCGCTGTGTGGGCTCTGGCAAATCTTTTGGCGAATCGGTGGCGATCGCCACCACAAAATCGTCATCGGGGTAACGCACAGGCTGCTCAGACGCATGACGCCACACCTCCACCTTGAGCAGGTCGCTCTTTTTAAAGCCTTCGACCAACACCCAATCCACGCCGTCATACACCTCGGCCAACAAGTGGTGCACCGAGAGCTGCGCCGGTTGCTCAAACTGGCGTTGCAGCACCAAGCGTTGGTTCGAGGCAACCAAGACCTCAAAGGCACCTGCTTCGCGGTGTCGCCAGCTGTCTTTGCCGGGTTTGTCGATGTCAAAGTTGTGGTGCGCATGCTTGACCACCGACACGCGCAAGCCACGCATGCGCAGGCAACCGATCAGCTGTTCCACCAAGGTGGTTTTTCCTGAACCGGAGTAGCCGGCGAAGGCAACCACCTTCATGCGAGGTCGCAGTGCTGGGCGATGTAGGCCTTGATTTGCGCCACATCCGCCTTCATCACCAGCACACGTTTGGGCAAGGCTTCGATGCCTTCAAACTTCGCGGGACGTGAGGGCTCTTGACCCAAAGCTTCCACGATGGTGGCGGCAAATTTAATCGGCAAAGCGGTTTCCAACACGACCATGGGCACACCGGGTTTGACATGCTCACGCGCCACCTTCACGCCGTCTGCGGTGTGGGTGTCGATCATCTGGCCAAAGCGTTGGTACACATCTTGGATGGTGGCCAAGCGGTTGGCGTGGGTACTTTTGCCGCTGGCAAAGCCATACCGCGTAGCAGCTTCAGCAAAGTGCGGGTTGCCGCTCAAATCGAATTGGCCGTGCTTGGAAATTTGGACGCTGAACAAGTCTTGGGTCAAGGCAGCGTCACGTCCGAGCAGGTCAAAGACAAAGCGTTCGAAGTTGCTGGCCTTGGAAATATCCATCGAGGGGCTGGAGGTTTCGTGTGTGTCGGCACTGCCGCGCACGCGGTACACACCCGTGCGGAAAAATTCGTCCAACACATCGTTTTCGTTGGTGGCGGCCACCAAGGTGTCGATGGGTAAGCCCATCATGCGGGCCACATGACCCGCACAAATGTTGCCGAAGTTACCGCTCGGCACGGTGAAGCTGACGCGTTGGGTATTCGATGTTGTCGCTTGTAGATAACCTGCGAAGTAGTAGACAACCTGTGCCAACAAACGCGCCCAGTTGATCGAATTGACCGTGCCAATTTTGTAGTGGGTTTTGAAGTCCAAGTCGTTGGACACGGCTTTGACCAAGTCTTGGCAATCGTCAAACACGCCTTCGATGGCGATGTTGTGGATGTTCTCGTCCATCAAGCTGAACATTTGCGCTTGCTGGAAGGGGCTCATGCGGCCGTGTGGGCTGGTCATGAACACGCGCACACCCCGCTTACCCCGCATGGCGTATTCAGCAGCACTGCCCGTATCACCACTGGTGGCGCCAAAAATATTCAGTTCCTCGCCACGGCGCGCCAACTCGTACTCAAACAAATTGCCCAGCAACTGCATGGCCATGTCTTTGAAGGCGAGCGTGGGGCCGTTAGACAACGCTTCAACCAGCAAACCGTCTTCCAAGGGGCGCAGCGGCACGATGGCCTCGGTGCCATAGACCTCTTGGGTATAGGTCTTGACGCACAAGGCTTTCAAATCTGCCGCGGGGATGTCGTCGATGTAGAGCGACAGCAATTCAAACGCCAAAGCGGCATAGCCTTGGGTGTGGAAAGTGGTGCGTAAACGGGTGAGCGCCGCATCGTCCACCTGGGGGTAGTGCTCGGGCAAATACAAACCGCCATCGGGGGCCAAACCCTCGAGCAGGATTTCACAAAAACGCTTGCGCTCGGCATGGCCGCGCGTGGACAAATACAGCATCAGTTCAACTCTTCTTTGCGGATGCGGGTGATCGGGGCCAGCACGGTGCTGAGTTGTTGCATTTCAGCGATGGCTTCGTTCATCTTGGCTTCCACGCAATCGTGGGTCAAGATGATGAGGTCGGTGTGGCTCTCGCCCTCACCGGCTTCACGTTGCAACACGG
>CANGML010000111.1 GCA_947454585.1 Comamonadaceae bacterium | reverse complement strand
GTTTGACGCATGCTGTTGGCTGATTCGCGCATGTCACGGGCGGCCAACACGGCCTTGCCAAACTCGTTGAACGAGCTGCCACAGGCGTCTTGCAAGTCCATCAAGTAACCGCGCTCGAACATTTCGCGTGCGGTCTGCGCCTCGAGCACGGGCGGTGCCAACATGAAGCTGACGGGAAAGCGTGTCTTAGAGAACACATCGCTCCTGAGTTGCTCGGGTTGAACGCGTGTGGGGCACACCAGCAAGGTGGGTGGCGTGTGAATGGCAGAGTCAAAGACCCAGCGGTGGCGGCTCAAGAAGCCGGCAGTGGCTGCCAATTCAATTTCTGACACCGAGGTGGGGACGATCACCAAGTCATACTCAAACATCAATTCGCCCGCGATGGAGTCGGTCCAAGTCAGGTCACAAATCACGACTTCGGTGCTGCTGGCTGCGCGACGCAAATGCAAGCGTGCATCCAAGATAGGGCGATTGCCGCCTTGGTCGAGTGGCAACACATGGTGTTGCACCACCACGCCAATGTTGGGTGCGCGGGTGAGCCAAGTGCTGGAGGAACCATGGGTGTCAAAGTCAATCAAGGTGACGCTTTGGCCTTGGCGACGAAAGTAAGCAGCCAAGTTGGCAGACACGGTGCTTTTGCCAACGCCACCTTTTTGACTGGTGACCAAAATTTTGAATGTAGACATCATTTTTCCTCTTTGCTGATTGAGCAGCACTTCACTTCTTTTTGTTTTCAAAACCCGTTATTGCGAGCGGGGAATCGAATTTACATGGGTGTCGAACCTTTGGTCAATGCACCCCAAGCCGCAGAAATACAGGCACCAATCGTTGATCGGCACGAATTTGAATACTTTTAGATTGTTTCAAGTTTGCAAAAGAAACGTAATTAAGAAGGTTATCTATGTCTTTGATTCATAAAAGAATTTTTAAAAGTGTCAAAAAAAACAACACTTTTCCGCGAAGCGATGCCCGTTAAAATTTTGGGGTGAACTTTTACTCTCCAAAAAACATGTTCAGACGACGTGTTGATCTCCATGCAACTTAACAGTGAGATCGTGTTGACACCACCGAGGGCTTCGGCCACGGTGGTGTTGTTACGTGACGCGCCGCAAAAAGGGCTCGAAGTCTTTTTGCTGCGCCGCCACACAGCGTCTGCCGTGCTAGGCGGCGCTTATGTTTTCCCAGGCGGCAAGTTAGATGCGGCTGACTGCGACCCCGCCTTGCATGCGCACATGGATGCCGATCTACACCACTTGCACCAAGCCTTAGGGGAGCCTGAGCTGCCCCTTGGCACCGCCGTGGGTTTGTATGTGGCAGCGGTGCGTGAAGTGCTGGAGGAGTGCGGTGTCTTGTTTGCGCACGATGCCAGCCAACGCCAACAGTTGCAGCAGCAATTGCACGGGGGCCAAGCTTTCGTCACCTTGTTAGCGCAAACGGCCTTGCATCTGGATACGCACCTCTTGGCGCCTTGGTCGCGCTGGATCACCCCCGTCCAACCCTCTGTCACGAACAAGCGCTTTGACACCCGATT
This sequence comes from Comamonadaceae bacterium, assembly GCA_947454585.1. Taxonomy (GTDB): domain Bacteria; phylum Pseudomonadota; class Gammaproteobacteria; order Burkholderiales; family Burkholderiaceae_C; genus Limnohabitans. The sequence continues at coordinate 4,506 of CANGML010000111.1, read as the reverse complement.
TTTTGTCGCGGTGTTGCCCGACACCCAACAACCCGTGCACGACAACATCGAGGCCATTGACAGCGTGTGGCTGTCGCCGGCTGAGGCGCTGACGCGCTATTGGGCCGGTGGTTTGCCCTTGGCGCCCCCACAAATCATGACCTTGGTGGCCTTGCAATCACACCCGACCACGCAGAGTGTGTTGGATTTCGCGCGTCAACAAACGCCGCCCTTGATTTTCCCCGAGCCCTTTGATGATGCGGGGGTGCGAACTTTGTGTTATCCCGGCGATGTCAAGCATTCGGTGTCACAGCGTGCGATGCCGGGCCCGACGCGCTTGCGTTTTGTTGCCGGTCGATTTGAGCCCGTGGGTGGTTTTCAGGAGTTTTTATGAGTCAGCTGTCCGCCTTTGATCTACAGGGCAAAAAGGGTTTGGTGCTCGGACTGGCCAATGACCACAGCATTGCCTGGGGCTGCGCACGTCAGGCCCGCGCTATGGGCGCGGAGGTGGTGGCCTCGTGTTTGAACGAGAAAGCGCGCACCTATGTCGAGCCTTTGACACAGCCCTTGGGGATTGATTTGCAAACCTGCAATATTGAAACCCCAGACGACCTAGAAAAATTGGTGAACCATGCTGTCGCCAAATTGGGGAGCTTGGACTTTGTGATCCATTCCATCGCTTGGGCCCCTTTAGAGGATTTGCATGGCCGCGTGATCGATAGTTCAAGTGTTGGTTTTGCACGCGCCATGGAGGTGTCCTGCCATTCCTTTGCCACGCTGGCCAAGCTATGCGCACCACACATGAGCCAAGGCGGCAGCATGATCACCATGACCTACTTGGGTGCAGATGAAGCCGTGCCTCACTACGGGCTGATGGGGCCTGTGAAGGCGGCGCTGGAGTCCTTGGTGCGCTACATGGCCCTTGAGTTAGGCCCACAGGGTATTCGTGTGCATGCGGTGTCACCTGGGCCTATCTTGACGCGTGCGGCATCGGGCATTGAGGCCTTTGATGTGCTGATGCAAAACAACATCGCCAAGGCGCCTCTGGGCCGTTTGGTGACCTTAGAGGAAATCGCCAACCTCACGACTTTCTTGTGTACCGATGCATCGAGCGGCATGACAGGTCAAACCATTTATGCAGATGCTGGCAGCCACGCTGTGAACTGAAGAAGCCCATGAACGACATCACCGAAACCACCAACGACCCAAACAACGAGTGGCTTGAAAACTACCCCTACGCCGATATTGTGGTCGGCCAAGCGGCACGCCTGGTGCGTACCTTGACTTTGGCGGATATCCAAGCCTTCGCCGCGGTATCGGGCGATACCAATCCTGCCCACCTCGATCCCGCCTACGCCAATGCCACGTTGTTCCACGGGGTGATTGGTCACGGCATGTGGGGTGGTGCGTTGATCAGCAGTTTGTTGGGCACGGTGTTCCCTGGCCCGGGCACGATTTATTTAGAGCAAAACTTGCACTTCAGCCGCCCCGTTCGTATCGGTGACACGCTGAACGTGACGGTCACTTGCACCGCCAAGCAGGATGACAAAAAAACGGTCGATCTCGATTGTGTGTTGGTCAATCAAAAAGGCGAACGCGTGTTGTACGGCGTTGCCAAAGTGATGGCGCCGACAGAGAAACTGCGCATGCCACGTATCCCTGCGCCGCATCTGAGCATGTTTGACCCCGAACAACGCCACGCCAATTTGCTGGCATTGGGCGCGCATCTCGCACCTGTGCGTTGCGGTGTGGTGCATCCGTGTGATGCGGACTCGTTACAAGGCGCTTTAGATGCGCACCGAGCGGGCCTCATCCAGGCCGTGTTGATTGCGCCCGAAGCCAAGTTGCGTGCCGTGGCCGCAGAGGCGGGCATTGACTTGACGGGGATAGAGATCATCGCGGTGGCGCACAGTCACGAGGCGGCGGAGGTGGCTGCACAAATGGCAGCTGACAAACAATTAGAAGCCTTGATGAAGGGCAGCTTGCACACCGATGAGTTGATACATGCCGTGGTTTCGCAAAAAGGTTTGCGCACAGGACGCCGCATGTCCCATGTGTTTCGCTTTGAAGCGCCGATGTATCCGAAACCGCTCTTCATCACCGATGCCGCCTTGAACATTGCGCCCACCTTGGCTGAAAAAGCGGACATCGTGCAAAACGCCATTTTGTTTGCGCAGATCATGGGGGTGGCAGCGCCGAAGGTTGCGATTTTGTCGGCGGTCGAAACGGTCAACCCCAGCATCCCTTCCACCTTGGACGCGGCGGCGTTGTGCAAGATGGCGGACCGTGGACAAATCAAGGGGGGCCTGTTGGATGGTCCCTTGGCCTTTGACAACGCCGTGTCATCCCATGCCGCCGAGATCAAACACATTGCTTCTGCGGTTGCAGGCCAGGCCGATATATTGGTCGCGCCTGATTTGGAGTCGGGCAACATGATGGCCAAGCAGTTGGAGTACCTGGCAGGCGCCTCGGGCGCTGGTGTGGTGTTGGGCGCACGTGTGCCGATTGCCCTGACCAGCCGCGCTGACTCAGCCACCACGCGCAGTGCCTCGGCCTTGCTGGCCAAGCTGATCGCACACCACTACCGCACCCATCCTGCATGAGTATTCTGTCCGTCAATGCGGGCTCATCCAGCCTGAAGTTCGCCCTCTACCCGATTCAGGGGCAGTCCATTGGCGAGGCCGAAGTCACGGGCAATATCGAAGGCTTAGAGCCCTCGGGCCAGCCGCGCATCAGCTTCAGCGATGCGGGTCAGAAAACCGAGTCCGCCACTGTGGCCGTGTCCGGGAATGCGGATGTGTTTGACGCCGCACTCAACACACTCAAAGAATTGTTGCATTCACGTTTTGCGCATCTGCGTGTGCAGGCCATCGCGCACCGCGTGGTGCATGGGGGTGCGTACTTCAACAGCAGCGTGCGTGTCACCCCAGAGGTGTTGACACAGTTGGCGACCTTGAATGCGCTGGCGCCCTTGCACCAGCCGCACAACTTGGCGGGTATTCGAGCCTTTGAAGAGTCGTTCCCTGCGGTGCCGCAAGTGGCATGTTTTGACACAGCGTTTCACCGCACCTTGTCGCCGCTGGAAACTACCTTTGCAATTGACCACCAGCTCACCGAGCAAGGTGTGCGCCGCTATGGGTTTCATGGCTTGTCCTACCAATACGTGAGTCAAGTGTTGCAGCGCGAAGTGCCACGCTCGGTGGGACGCACGGTCATGGCGCATTTGGGTAACGGTGCCAGCGTGTGCGCGACCACCGCCTACCAAAGCCGCGCCACCACCATGGGCTTCTCGGCCTTGGATGGCTTGATGATGGGCACACGCAGTGGTGCGCTTGACCCCGGTGTGGTGTTGTACTTGATGGAGCAAGGTTGGGACCACGACCGCATCCAAAAATTGCTCTACAAGCAAAGTGGCTTGTTGGGCGTGTCGGGCGAGAGCGCTGACATGCGTACGCTGCGCGCCTCGGGCTCGGGCGCCGCACGCTTTGCCACCGAGTTGTTTGCACACCGCGTGGTGCGCGAGGTCGGGGCGTTGAGTGCTTGTATCGGGGGCGTGGATGTCTTGGCATTCACGGGGGGCATTGGCGAACACGATGCCTTGCTGCGCCAACAGGTGTGTGAAGCGCTGGCCTATATGGGCGTTCATATTGATTTAGCGCGAAATAAAAATGCCCTGGGCGATCGTGCGTGTGCCATTCAGTCAGACCAGAGCACTGTCGATGTATGGGTGGTTCCCACCGACGAAGGCCGTGTAGCCGCGCAAGACGCGCTCACCTTGTTGTGACGGTGCCGCACAATTTTTTCGACTACAATGTTGCGCTGATTGGTGGTATAGCTCAGTTGGTTAGAGCGCAGCATTCATAATGCTGATGTCGCAGGTTCAAATCCCGCTACCACCACCAAAATAAAAACCCACAGTCTTTTGGCTGTGGGTTTTTTCTTGGTGGGCTAATTCATCTATTCGCGGGTAAAGAAAAGTCTGTAGCAGACGATCTACGTTCTTGGAGGCAACTCAGTTGGCAACACCTAAATTCACGCGACAAGACCGGCAACTTGCCAATTACGCTTACAAGCAATACTTGTTTGAGAAGTACAGGGTCGCCTTTTCAAAAAGCAGGCTCTGCTTTTTGTTTCGCGGCCAAGCTTTCCAGTTAGAAGCGTTGATGCAGACCTTGCATCAACTCGAGCAAGACAAACGGTCGTTGGATCGTTACGTGACGGCCCTTTTCATTGTCACCCTGTCCTTGGTCTATTGGGCCGTCTACGCTTTGGACGCTTATCTGCAATCGGTTCAATAAGCGATCAAGGTCTGTTTTGATGCAACTGAACCACTGACTGGGCCTTTTTACGAAATCGAATGTTGAGCATTTCCACGCCTAGTGAGAAAGCCATCGCAAAGTAGATATAGCCTTTGGGGATGTGATGTCCCAAACCTTCCGCCATCAGCACAACGCCCACGACCACCAAGAAGGTGAGGGCGAGCATTTTGATCGAGGGGTGTTTGGACACAAATTCGCCAATGCCTTT
>CANGML010000110.1 GCA_947454585.1 Comamonadaceae bacterium | reverse complement strand
CTCGGCCGCCACGTTCCAAGCCAATGGCAACAGCAAGCCCAGCAGGCACAGCGGCGTGACCACCAAGGTCACCCATGGCACGGCCAGTAAATTGGCGAACAAACCCACCATCGACACTTGGTGAAACAACACCAAGGTCAATGGCGCCAGGCACACGCTCATCAACCATTGTTCACGACACATGCGTTTGACAGCGGCCCAAACGCCTTCAGCATGCCCCAGTGAATCCGAGGCAAACAACACCCCAACGGCGATGAAGCTCAGCCAAAAACCAGCTTGCATCAAGGCCCACGGATCCAGCGCCAGCACCACGGCGCAGACACTGAGCCACACCTGCGGCCAAGGCCAGCGCAATCCCTGCCAGCGCAGCAGCGTCACCCCGGCCAACATCCAAACCGTGCGCTGTGCTGGCACGCCCCAGCCTGTGAACAGCGCATAAGCCCACGCCACCCCCAACGCACACACACTGGCGGCCAAGGGCGCGGGTAACCGCAGGCTCCAAGGCCTTCGGGGCGACCACACCTCACTGCGCCGCCATAACCAACCAACAGCCCAAGCGGCCAGCCATGCCAAGCCCGTGATGTGCAAGCCCGATATCGCCATCAAATGCGCCACACCTGCAGCGCGAAACACATCCCAATCGGCACGCTCAATGGCCGCTTGATCGCCCACCAACAAGGCCGCCACAATACCCGCCACCGCGCGGTCGGACACTTGGCGATCAATGGCGCTACGCACCCGCTGGCGCAGCCGTTCAATGGGATGCGTCCATGTACTGCCTAACCATTGCGGCGGTATATCTTTGGAGCCGTTGCGCACATAGCCCGTGGCTTGCAAACCCTGCTCCCACAGCCACAACTCGAAGTCAAAGCCGTGGGGATTGATGTGGCCGTGAGGCGCTTTGAGTCTCAGCGTGAATTGCCAGCGGTCACCTGGACGCAAATCAGCGGGAGGGGCCTGTAATTTCTCATGACCGCCCTGAAGGCGGTTGCCATACCAACCCAGTAGCAATTGGGGAGGAAGCTGGACAGACTCGCCATCTCTCGAGTGTGCAGAATCCACCTCGAAACGAAAACGTGCGCTGTCGTCCATGCGCTGCGGCAAGTTGGCCACGACCCCCACCACCCGCAAAGTCTGGCCTTCAAGGCTGGGGTTTAAAGCGTTTTCTAAATAGAGGCCAGCTCTGACACCTGCAAGTGCAAACGCCAACGTGCCAGCTAGTCCAAACCAAACACCCGCTTGCCATGCTGGATGAGCCAACAAGCGCTGCGCAATGGAGCCACGCCAAGACACCACCGTGAGTAAGCAAGCAACAGCACCCAAGCCCCCATAAATCTGCATCGCCCACAGCTGCGCTTGCTGTAACTGCAAAGCCGTACCGGTGATCCAGCCCAAAGCCCAAGGTGTGATGAAAGAAAACATGGCCGCATGATCTGTGTAACAGAGCAGCCAAGGCGCTATAACGACTCACAAGTTAAAAAGCCGCCCACTTGAGGAGCAGGAAGTGAGGCAAAGGTCTGTTTAGCCTGAAGCCGCCTTCGACCCGCAAACTTCTTTCTTCAAAGCGGCCAAATACGTGTTGGGGCGAATCGGAGATTCGCGAGGGCGCCATTCGTGCACATCGTCTGAAGCCACCTCTTTGCCCTTGCCCATTTGCTTGTCAAAGTAGCTCACTGAGAGACGGACCACCGTGTCGTTCTTGCAGTACATGCGCACACGCAACATCATCGACTTGTAGTTTTCACCAGAGGGTGTTTTTTCGCCTTTGGGCAAATCGGTCAGCACCCAGGCGTAGCGCGACACGTGCACCGGCATGACCGCCTCTTTGTCAAAGTAATAGGTCACGTCTTCGTCCTTGACCAGCTCACTCCACTCGGCCGAAGCAGGCGCAGCCCAAGCCAGCAGGCTGGTCAGTACGAAAGCAACAACAAATAAATGGCGTGAACGCATGGCAGATATCAAGAATAAAGCTGTGATGGCTAGGTATCGACGGGGACTTGGATAACTTGAGCCCTGGCATGCACCGCTTTGGCGCATGCGTCATGGCGCGTGTTTTGCTAGATTACGCATATGTCTATCCATGCCGCACTCCACCACGTCACCCACTACCGCTACGACCGCTGGGTTGAGTTAGGCCCTCAGGTCATCCGCCTGCGCCCGGCCCCGCATTGCCGTAGCCACGTGATTTCGTATTCCTTGAAGGTCGAGCCCGCGCATTTCATCAACTGGCAGCAAGACCCTTTTGCCAACTACCAAGCCCGCTTGATGTTCCCCGAGAAGACCCGAGAGTTCAAAGTCACGGTGGATTTGGTGGTGGAAATGGCGGTGTACAACCCCTTCGATTTCTTCCTTGAACCCCATGCCGAAAAATTCCCCTTTGCCTACGGCGTGGGCACTGCCCTCGAGCTAGCCCCTTACTTGGTGACCAACCGCCTCACGCCCCATTTCAAGCACTACTTGAAGCGTATCGACTTCAAGGCCTTGAAACGTGAGCCTATTCGCACCATTGACTTCTTGGTGCAGCTCAACCAACAGTTGCATCAAGACATTGCCTACACCATTCGCATGGAGCCGGGTGTGCAAACGCCTGAAGAAACCTTGACCCTGCGCAGCGGCTCGTGCCGAGACAGTGCTTGGTTACTGGTGAATTTGCTACGCCACTGTGGTTTGGCCGCGCGCTTTGCATCGGGGTATTTGATTCAACTGGCGCCCGACGTGAAGTCGCTCGACGGCCCCAGTGGCACGGAGGTGGACTTCACCGACTTGCATGCGTGGTGCGAGGTCTACTTGCCGGGCGCAGGCTGGATTGGCCTAGACCCCACCTCGGGCTTGTTAGCGGGCGAAGGCCACATCCCCTTGGCTTGCACACCCCAACCTTCCAGTGCCGCCCCCATCGAAGGCTTGGTCGATGAAGCCGAGGTGACGTTTGGCCACGAGGTGAAGGTCACCCGCGTGCTCGAATCACCTCGAGTGACCAAGCCCTACACCGAGGACGAATGGATGGAGGTCCTCGCCTTAGGCGATGAGGTGGACCGTCGACTGATAGACGGGGATGTGCGGCTGACCATGGGCGGTGAGCCCACCTTTGTGGGCGTGCACGACCGAGACGCCCCAGAATGGAACACCGATGCGCTGGGGCCTACCAAACGCGGCTTCGCCACCGAATTGGTGCACAAGCTGCGTGCCGAATACGGCGATGGTGGTTTCTTGCATTTCGGCCAAGGCAAGTGGTATCCAGGCGAGCAGCTGCCACGCTGGGCGCTGGGCATTTACTGGCGCACCGATGGCCATCCCTGCTGGCACAACCCCGACTTGTTTGCCGACGAACGCGTGCCCAGCCACTACACCACCGAAGACGCCCAGCGCTTCACCCACACCCTTGCGCACAAGCTGGGACTAGACGACCAGTTCATCACCCCCGGCTATGAAGACACTTGGTACTACTTGTGGCGCGAGCGCCGCTTGCCCGTGAACGTCGACCCCTTTGATGCCAAGCTCGATGACGAGATGGAGCGCGTGCGTCTGCGCCGCGTGTTCAGTCAAGGCTTGGCCAAAACCGTGGGCTATGTGCTACCGCTCAAAGCGGGTGAAGCGGCAGGCGACCCACGCTGGAGCACCGGCCCTTGGTTTTTGCGCGACGAACGCATGTACCTCGTCCCCGGCGACTCCCCCATGGGGCTGCGCTTGCCCCTCGACTCACTGCCCTGGGTGAGCCAAGCCGATTACCCCTATGCAATTGAGCAAGACCACTTTGCTGAGCGCAAACCCCTGCCCCACGCCGCCGCGTTGCGTGCGCAGTCCGCACATGGCCAAGCAGGTACCGCACACCCAGTTCCCGCCAAAGACCAATCAGCCCATTGGATTACCCGCACCGCCATTTGCGTGGAAGTGCGCGACCCATCTCGCGCCAACGGCCCCGCCGTTGAACTGAAAGCGTTGGACAACCCACAAGGTCTGATTTACGTGTTCATGCCGCCACTGGGTGACTTGGAAGACTACCTCGAGCTGCTCAGCGCGATTGAAGCCACGGCCGAACAGCTGGGCGTGCGCATCGTGTTGGAAGGCTACCCGCCCCCACGCGATGTCCGCCTGAAAGTGCTGCAAGTCACGCCGGACCCGGGCGTGATCGAGGTCAATATCCACCCTGCCCACAGCTGGCTAGAGATCGTGGACCACACCGAATTTTTGTACAAAGCCGCGTTTGAGTCGCGCCTGTCCGCCGAGAAGTTCATGACCGATGGCCGTCACACGGGCACGGGTGGCGGCAACCACATCGTGATGGGTGGTGCGACGCCCGCTGACAGCCCCTTCTTGCGTAAGCCCGAGTTGTTGGCCTCGCTCATCTTGTATTGGCACAACCACCCCAGCTTGAGTTATTTGTTCAGCGGCATGTTCATTGGTCCCACCAGCCAAGCACCGCGTGTGGACGAAGCGCGCAACGACCAAATCTACGAGCTTGAAATTGCATTGGCTGAAATCCAAAAGAACCGCGAAAAATACGGTGCTGAGCTGCCGCCATGGTTGATTGACCGCACGCTGCGCAACTTGCTGATTGACGTGACAGGCAACACGCACCGCAGCGAATTTTGTATCGACAAGCTCTACTCGCCCGACTCTTCCACCGGACGTTTGGGATTGCTCGAACTGCGCGCGTTTGAGATGCCCCCACACGAACGGATGAGTATCGTGCAGCAGCTCTTGTTACGCGCCTTGGTGGCACGTTTTTGGGAAACCCCTTACCAAGCCCCCGCCACCCGCTGGGGGACCGAGCTGCATGACCGCTTCTTGCTGCCGCATTTCGTCAAAGCCGACTTTGACGACGTGCTGACCGAGCTGGGGGACTGTGGCTTTCAGTTCGACCCCGCTTGGTTTGCACCGCATTTTGAATTCCGTTTTCCCCGCGTGGGCGACTTGCAAACCTTGGGGCTGAACCTCACCCTGCGAAGCGCCTTGGAGCCTTGGCATGTCATGGGCGAAGAAGGCGCGAGTGGCGGCACGGTGCGCTATGTGGACTCGTCGCTCGAACGCATCGAGGTGCATGTGGCAGGTCTCAATCCGAGCCGACATACCATCACCGTGAACGGCCGCCCCTTGCCCTTACAACCCACTGGCACGGTGGGCAATTACGTGGCCGGTGTGCGCTACCGCGCATGGGCGCCCTCCTCCGCCTTGCACCCCACCATTGGCGTGCATGTCCCATTGACCTTTGACATCGTGGACACGTGGATGAAGCGCTCAGTCGGCGGTTGTCAGTACCATGTGGCGCATCCCGGTGGGCGTAACTACGACAGCTTCCCCGTGAACGCCTACGAGGCTGAAAGCCGCCGCTTGTCGCGCTTCTTTCCGTTGGGCCACACGCCGGGCCAACTGGATGTTCCGCAAGCCACCGTGGGGGTGCCTGCCAGCAAAGAGTTCCCCTTCACGCTGGACTTACGTCGAACCTGAGCCCAAGCTCCATCTCAGATGCAAGTAACCCAAGGCGGTGAGACAATCCGGCCACTGTGCAAAAGCCAACCTCACCTCCCTCTGGACCTGTTGTTTCACCACGTTTGGTTGACGTGGTGAAAGGTCTCGCACACGCAGCGGACAGCGGCCATTTTGATGAGCTGCACGGCACATGCTTGACGGCAACCTCGGCGGCAAAAGACCTGTCTCCGACTTGGCGTACGTTCTTTGATCAACTCGGCAACACGGGCCTGGATGACCTCGACCGTCGCACCCAAACCCTAGCCCGCCAAGTGCGCGACAACGGCATCACGTACAACGTGTATGCCAGTCAAGGTGGCCCACAGCGTCCTTGGGCCTTAGACCTGTTTCCGCTCATTCTCACGCCCGACAGCTGGCAACAAATTGAAGTGGGCGTGAAGCAACGCGCGCGCCTTCTTGAGCGCGTGATGGCCGATGTGTATGGCCCGCAACAGTTGATTCGCGAAGCCATGATTCCTCCCGCTTTGGTGCAAGGCCATCCGGGCTACTTGCGTGCCATGCATGGCGTAGCACCCGTGGGCGGAACGCATTTGCATATTGCAGCGTTTGACTTGGCACGCGGACCGGAGGGTAACTGGGCCGTGGTGTCGCAACGCACGCAAGCACCTTCGGGCTTAGGCTATTTGCTTGAAAACCGGTTGCTCATTTCCCGCCAGTTTCCGCAAGCGTTTGAGGCCATGCATAT
>CANGML010000109.1 GCA_947454585.1 Comamonadaceae bacterium | reverse complement strand
GCCGAAATCGACGACTTGCTCGACATCTTGGCCAAGCCCGAGCGCGTCTCCACCATCATTGGTGACGAGCTGACCGTGGTGAAAAACGAATTTGGCCAAAGCAAACTCGGCGCACGCCGCAGCGTGATTGAGCACAATGCCCAAGACCTGGGCACCGAAGACTTGATCACGCCCACCGACATGGTGGTCACCCTCAGCCACAGTGGCTACATCAAGAGCCAGCCTTTGTCTGAGTACCGCGCACAAAAACGCGGCGGTCGCGGCAAACAAGCCACAGCGACCAAAGAAGACGATTGGGTGGACCAACTCTTCATCGCCAACACGCACGACTATTTGCTGTGCTTCTCCAACCGTGGCCGCTTGTACTGGCTCAAGGTATGGGAAGTGCCTGCGGGCTCTCGCGGTTCACGCGGTCGCCCTATCGTCAACATGTTCCCGTTGCAAGAAGGCGAAAAGATCAACGTGGTCTTGGCCCTTACTGGAGAAGCACGAACCTTTCCAGAAGACCAGTTTGTCTTCATGGCCACGTCTATGGGCACGGTCAAAAAGACCTCACTCGACGAATTCAATAACCCACGCAAGGGCGGCATCATCGCCGTCAACTTGGACGAGGGTGACTTTCTTGTTGGCGCTGCCCTGACCGATGGCAAGCACGATGTGATGCTGTTCAGCGATGGCGGCAAAGCCGTGCGCTTTGACGAAAACGATGTGCGCCCCTTGGGTCGCAGTGCTCGCGGTGTGCGCGGCATGATGATCGAAGACGGCCAAAGCGTCATCGCCATGTTGGTGTCTGAACAAGAGGACCCCACGGCCGTGGCCGACGACAACGCCAGCCGCGCCAGCGTCTTGACCGCTACCGAAAACGGCTACGGCAAACGCACCAACATCAGCGAATACACACGCCACGGTCGTGGCACCAAAGGCATGATCGCCATCCAGCAATCCGAGCGCAACGGCAAAGTCGTGGCAGCCACTTTGGTGCAAGCGGATGACGAAATCATGCTCATCACCGACACCGGTGTCTTGGTGCGCACCCGCGTCGCCGAAATTCGCGAGATGGGCCGCGCCACGCAAGGCGTGACCTTGATTGGCTTAGACGAAGGTGCCAAGCTCAGTGGCTTACAGCGCATTGTGGAAAACGATGCCAACGCACACTTCAGCGAAGGCGCGGAGGATGGTGCCACTGACGAGTCCAGCGACCAGGCTTGATACCCAGATGACACGCCCTTTTAACTTCTCTGCAGGCCCTGCGGCGATGCCGCTGGAGGTATTGCAGCAAGCCGCCGCCGAGATGACCAATTGGAACGGCAGCGGCATGGGCGTGATGGAGATGAGCCATCGCGGCAAAGAGTTCATCAGCATCTACGAGCAAGCCGAGGCCGATGTGCGCGAACTGCTGGCTGTGCCTGCCAACTTCAAGATCTTGTTCATGCAAGGTGGCGGCTTGGCAGAAAACGCCATCGTGCCTTTGAACCTCTCTCGCGGCGAAACCATCGACGTGGTGGTCACGGGCAGCTGGAGCGAGAAGTCCTTCAAGGAAGCCAGCAAATATTGCACGCCGCATTTGGCGGCTTCGGGCGTTGACACGCAGTTCACCACCCTACCCGCGCCCAAACAATGGCAGTTGAGTGCAGGCACGCAATACGTGCACCTCTGCACCAACGAAACCATCCATGGCGTGGAGTTTCAGAGCCTGCCCGACCTCAAAGCGCTAGGCTGCGATGCCCCGCTGGTGATTGATTTCTCGTCGCATGTGCTGTCACGCAGCGTCGATTGGGCGAAAGTCGGTGTCGCCTTTGGAGGCGCCCAAAAGAACATCGGCCCTGCGGGCGTCACGCTGGTCATCGTGCGCGAAGACTTGCTGGGCCATGCGCTCAAGGTGTGCCCCAGCGCGTTCAACTACAAAACCGTGGCTGACAACGGCTCGATGTACAACACGCCGCCCACCTACAGCATCTACATGGCAGGCTTGACCTTCCAGTGGCTCAAGCGCCAAAAAGAAGGTGAACTTTGTGGTGTCGCTGCGATGGAGCAACGCAACATCGCCAAAGCCAAGCTGCTGTATGACTTCTTGGACAGCTCCAGCTTTTATAGCAACCACGTGGCGCACGACTGTCGCTCACGCATGAACGTGCCCTTCTTCTTGGCAGACGCGTCCCGCAACGACGCTTTCTTGGCAGGCGCTAAAGCCGCAGGTCTGCTGCAACTCAAAGGCCACAAGTCAGTTGGCGGCATGCGCGCCAGCATTTACAACGCCATGCCCATCGAAGGCGTGCAAGCGCTGGTGCACTACCTGCAAGCGTTTGAAAAAACACAAGCCTAAACCGCCATGAGCCAACCACCTATTCAGTCAGAAGCCCTCGCCGCCTTGCGTGTGCAAATCGACGCACTCGACAAACAGCTGCTGCAATTGGTCAACGACCGCGCCAAAGTGGCCGAACAGGTCGGTGAGATCAAACGCGCAGAAGGCTCCCCCTTCTTCCGTCCCGACCGCGTGGCACAGGTGATCGACAAGATCACTCAAGCCAACCCAGGCCCCTTGCACAACGAACACATCGCCTCTATCTGGCGCGAAATCATGTCTGCCTGCTTGGCCCTTGAAGCGCCGCAACGTGTAGCGGTGCTCGGCCCCCAAGGTACGTTTTGCGAGCAAGCCGCGATTGAGTTTTTTGGCAGCGCCGCCAACCTGATTTATTGCGCCAACTTTGATGAAGTGTTTCACGCCACGGCGGCAGGCACGGCGCAATATGGCGTGGTCGGCATGGAGAATTCTTCCGAAGGCGTGGTGGCACGCTCACTCGATTTGTTCTTGCGCTCCCCCGTGCATGTGGTGGGTGAAGTGAGTTTGCTGGTGCGTCATAACTTGCTGCGTCAATTGAACTCTGATGCAGGCATCGAAGTCGTCATGGCGCACCCCCAGGCACTGGCCCAATGCCAAGGCTGGCTGGCCCAGCATTTGCCCCATGTGGAGCGCCGTGCCGTCGCCAGCAACGCCGAAGGCGCGCGCTTGGCCGCCACCCACCCTGCTTGGGCCGCTTTGGCCAGCGAACGTGCGGCCAGCCAGTTTGGCCTGCACATCGTGCACCACGCCATCCAAGACGAGGCCTACAACCGCACGCGCTTTGCCATCATCGCGCTGCCCCAAACCTTGGCCACACCGCCTGCCTCGGGCAACGACTGCACCAGCTTGGTGGTGTCGGTGCCCAACCGTCCAGGGGCGGTGCATGACTTGTTGGTACCGCTCAAAAACAATGGCGTGTCGATGACGCGCTTTGAGTCTCGTCCCGCCAAATCGGGCCAGTGGGAATACTACTTCTACATCGATATTCAAGGCCACGTCAGCCAACCCCATGTCGCTGCAGCCCTGCAAGAGCTGCAGGGCTTGTGCGCGTTCTACAAGGTCTTGGGTTCTTACCCAGTTTCAGAATGAGTTTCCAGCGGCTTGCCCTCATCGGCTGTGGCCTGATGGGCGGCTCATTTGCGCTTGCCTTGCGCGAGGCCGGCTTGGTGCAAACCATCGCCGGCTTCAGCGCCTCTGAAAAAACCCGTCTTCGCGCCGTCGAGCGTCAGGTCATTGACCACGCTTGCACCAGCGTCTGCGAGGCCGTGCAAGGGGCTGACCTGGTGTTGCTCGCCGTGCCTGTGGGCGCGATGCATGAAAGCTTTGCTGCCATGCGTGACGTGCTGCAACCCCATGCCTTGTTGATGGACGTAGGCTCCACCAAGTGCGATGTCATTGCAGCGGCCCAAGCCACCTTGGGAGAGCGCCTGAGCTGCTTTGTGCCTGCCCACCCGATTGCTGGCAAAGAGCTGGCAGGCATCGACCATGCTGAAAGCTCTTTGTACCAAGACCGACGCACCATCCTGACACCGTTGCCTAAAACAAGCATTCACCGTCTACAAACCGCCCATGAGGTGTGGACAGCGGTGGGAAGCCACGTCAGCACCATGACCCCCGAAGCGCATGACGCGACCTTTGCCGCGGTCAGCCACTTGCCACATCTGCTGGCCTTTGCGGCTGTCAACGCCCTCACCTCGCAACCGCAAGGCGCGGCTTTTTTAGACATGGCAGGCCCCGGTTTTCGCGACTTCTCGCGCATCGCGGCCAGTGACGCCTCGGTATGGCGCGACATCTTTAACGCCAACAAGTCGGAAGTGCTTCAACAAGTGCAGCACTTTCGCAGCGCGCTCGACCAGTTGGAAGAGGCCTTGAAACATGGCGACACCCAAGCACTGCAACAACTGATTCAACAAGCCAGCCGCGTACGCTCGGCTTGGACGTTGCAAGCGGGCAATGCCTGCCACACCGATTCAGAAAACTGACCCATGTTCTCCACCGCCTTTCTTGACCTCCCTGCGCTGCAAGGCGCGTGCGGCACCGTCACACTGCCCGGCTCCAAAAGTATTTCTAACCGCGTGTTGTTGCTCTCGGCCTTGTGCCAAGGCACGACCGTGGTGCACGACCTGCTGGACTCGGACGACACCCGCGTCATGCTGGCCGCGCTGCGCCAACTCGGCTGTGGCGTGAATGTGCAAGGCACCACCGTCACCATCACAGGTTTGGGTGGTCAACTGAAACACCAGGATGCGATTGAATTTTTCATGGGCAACGCCGGCACCGCCATGCGCCCTCTTACCGCCGCGCTCGCCGTGTTGGGGGGTGACTACACACTCAAAGGCGTGCCGCGCATGCACGAACGCCCGATTGGCGATTTGGTAGATGCCCTGCGTCTGCTGGGCTGCACAATTGACTACCTGGGCAACGATGGGTACCCGCCGTTGCACATTGGTCAACCGTCGCTCAAACTCGATGCGCCCATTCAAGTGCGAGGCGATGTCTCCAGCCAGTTCCTCACGGCACTGTTGATGGCCTTGCCCCTCGCTGCCAGCGCGCAAGACATCGTGATCGAGGTAGTGGGCGAGCTCATCAGCAAGCCCTACATCGACATCACGCTCAACCTGTTGGCGCGTTACGGCATTGCGGTGCAGCGCGACGGTTGGCAACGCTTCACGATTCCACAGGGTTGTCAGTACCAGTCGCCCGGCACGATTCACGTCGAGGCCGATGCTTCGTCTGCCAGCTACTTCATCGCATTGGGAGCTATTGCCCAAGGTCAAGGCATCCGCATCCAAGGCGTAGGCGCAGACTCGATCCAAGGCGACATCCGCTTTATTGACGCGGCGGCTCAAATGGGCGCCAAGATCACCAGTGGCCCCAACTGGTTGGCAATCCACCGTGGCGCTTGGCCTCTCAAGGGCATTGCGCTGGACTGCAACCACATCCCCGATGCCGCCATGACCTTGGCTGTGATGGCGCTCTATGCCGACGGTCCCACCACGCTGCGCAACATCGCCAGCTGGCGCGTGAAAGAAACCGACCGTATCGTGGCCATGGCCACCGAATGCCGCAAGCTCGGCGCCACCGTCGAGGAAGGCCCCGACTGGCTGCGTATCCACCCCTTGCCGAGAGAACAATGGCGAGCCGCCAGCATCCACACCTATGACGACCACCGCGTCGCCATGTGTTTTTCGCTCGCCGCCTTCAATGCGGCCCAAGTGCCTGTGCGGATCGAAGACCCCAAGTGCGTCGCCAAAACCTTCCCCGATTACTTCGAGGCTTTGTTCTCGGTGGCACACGCCCACACCCAAGACATTCCCGTCATTTGTATCGATGGCCCCACCGCATCGGGCAAAGGCACTTTGGCCAGCCGCGTGGCACAGGCCTTGGGCTACCACTACCTCGACTCGGGTGCGCTGTATCGCGTGACGGCCTATGCCGCGCTGCAAGCGGGGCTGTCGTTAGAAACCCACGATGAAGCCCGTATTGCTGACCTCGCCCGTACCTTGCCCGTTCGCTTTGACGGCGACACCGTGTGGCTAGGCACAGAAGACGTGAGCGACGCCATTCGCACCGAACAAGCGGGCATGAATGCTTCTAAAGTATCTGTTTTGCCTGCTGTTCGTACGGCTTTGGTGGCGTTGCAGCACAGCTTTCAGCGCCTGCCTGGCCTGCTGGCCGACGGCCGTGACATGGGCACAGTGATCTTTCCCCATGCGCCTTTGAAGGTGTTTTTGACGGCGAGCGCCGCGCAACGCGCCGAACGTCGTCATAAACAGTTGATTTCAAAGGGTATTTCAACTACACTCGACAGTCTTCGCGCCGATTTAGAGGCCCGTGACGCACGCGATTCATCGCGCAGCGTGGCACCTTTGAAAGCGGCACAAGATGCTT
>CANGML010000108.1 GCA_947454585.1 Comamonadaceae bacterium | reverse complement strand
GCTTCACGCATCATCGCAAACGTGGTGTCCTTGTAAATTTTGAAGGACGACAGCGGGTCTGCGACGAAGAGGATGTGCATGTTTAGATTTCGATTTTGCTGCCCAACTCCACCACGGAGTTGCTCGGCAAGTTCAAGAAGTCAGCGGCCGAGCTGGCATTGAGGTGCATCTGGGCAAATAGTTTTTCACGCCACTGAGCCATGCCCGTGCCAATGGTGGGCACGATGCTGTCACGCGACAAGAAGTAGCTGGTGGTCATCGGGTTGATTTCGCAACCCATGCCGTGCAATTGCGTCAAAGCGCCCGGCACATCCGGATCGTCTTTGAAACCATAGTGAATCACCACTTGCCAACACTCATGGCCCAGTGACGTGATTTCTAAACGCTCCTTGTCAGCGATCCATGGCACTTCATGGTTGTGCACGTTCACAAACAAGTTTTGCGCGTGCAACACCTTGTTGTGCTTCAAATTGTGCAAAAACGCGTTGGGCACGGCCCCCATGCCTGAGGTCAAAAAGACGGCGGTACCCTCCACACGAACAGGCGGTGATGAAAACACAGCGCCTAAAAAGCTTGTCAAATCCAGCGCATCCTCGCGGCGTTTTTCATCCAGCAAGGTACGACCATCGCGCCAGGTGAGCATCAGCATCATGATGACGGAGGCAATCAACAGCGGGAACCAACCACCTTCGAACAGCTTCAGCAAATTAGAGGCCCAGAAGGCGAGGTCAACAGCAAAGAAAAAGCCCGTCGCAGCCAAACACCACCAGAAGGGGTATTTCCAACCGTAGTGAATCACAAAGAAGGTGAGCACCGTGGTGATCAACATGTCGGTACACACGGCAATGCCGTAGGCAGCCGCTAAGTTGCTCGACGACTTGAACATCACCACCGCCAACACGATCACCGCAAACAAGCCCCAGTTCACAAAGGGGATGTAGATTTGCCCCGTGTCTTTGACGCTGGTGTGCAGCACTTGCAAACGCGGCAAGAAGCCCATTTGCACGACTTGCTTGGTCACGCTGAAGGCACCAGAAATCAAGGCTTGCGAGGCAATCACCGTGGCCGCGGTGGCCAACACCACCAAGGGCAAGAGCAACCAATCAGGGGCCATGTTGAAGAACGGGTTCGCCACCGCCGTGGGGTCACTCAACAGCAGGGCGCCTTGGCCGAAGTAGTTCAAGGTGAGCGAGGGCATGACCACTGAAAACCAAGCCAGACGAATGGGCTTCTTGCCGAAATGGCCCATGTCGGCATACAGCGCCTCACCACCGGTCACGCACAACACCACCGCCCCCAAAATTAAAAAGGTGATGGCAGGTTCGTTGACGATGAATTGCACAGCAAAGTGTGGACTGATGGCCCACATGATCTCGGGATGTGAGGCAATGTGATACACGCCCAGGGCTGCAATCGCCGCAAACCAGACCAAGGTGATGGGGCCAAAAAATTTACCAATGCCGCTGGTGCCACGCTTTTGCACTGCAAACAGGCCAAACAAAATCACAATCGTGAGTGGGATCACATACTTGGTGAAAGCAGGTGACACCACCTCCAAGCCCTCCACCGCGGACAGCACCGAAATAGCAGGCGTGATCACGCCATCGCCATAAAACAAACACGTGCCGAAGATGCCCACAATCAACATGCGCTGACGCAGCACGGGTCGGTCTTTCACTGCCATGGACGCCAAGGCCAGCATCGCCACCAAGCCACCTTCGCCGTTGTTGTCAGCGCGCAGCACCAAGGCCACGTACTTGATAGAGACGATGACCGTCAGGGTCCAAAAAAAGATCGACAAAATGCCATAGATGTTGTCGGGGGTGAACGCCACATGGCCCGACCCAAACACCTCTTTCATCGCATACAGCACACTGGTGCCGATGTCGCCATAAACCACGCCAATAGCGCCTAGGGTAAGCGCCGCGAGCGACGATTTGCCGTGTTGATCCATCATTGACCTCAGTCGTAATTTTCTGCTTCAGGGTCGGTGGCTTCGAGCTCGTAACTCGCGGCCAACATGGCCAAACGACCAATGACGCCATACATATAAAAGCGATTCGGTGCGCTCGCACCCGGCTTCATGCCAGGCTGCGGTGTGTGCGCACTTTGCTCGAACGCCAAGGGCACAAAGCTGGCTCCTGGGGCGTTCAAGTTTTCATCCACGCCGCGATCGGCGTGCACGCGGTAGAAGCCCCCCACCACATAGCGGTCCATCATGTAGACCACAGGCTCGGCCACTGCATCGTTCAAACGCTCGTGGGTGAGGACGCCTTCTTGGATGATGACTTGGTTGACCTCTTGACCGTCTTTGACCACGCTCATTTTGTTGCGCGTCTTGCGGTTGACTGCATCCAAGTCTTTGACATCGCGCACGGTCATGATGCCCATGCCATAGGTGCCGTTGTCGGCCTTGACGATGACAAACGGTTTTTCGTTGATGCCGTACTCTTTGTATTTGCGCTTGACCTTGGTCAATAGCGCATCCACGTTGGTCTTCAAGCACTCCATGCCGGTGCCTTCAGCAAAGTTGACTTCGCCGCACTGGTTGAACATGGGGTTGATCAGCCAAGGGTCGATGCCCAGCAACTTGCCAAAGCGCTTAGACACCTCTTCGTAGCATTCAAAGTGTTTGCTCTTGCGGCGCACGCTCCAACCAGCGTGTAAGGGCGGCAACAGGTGTTGCTCGTGCAAGTCTTCCAAGATGCCAGGAATGCCGGCACTCAAATCGTTGTTCAGCAAAATCGTGCACGGGTCAAAGTCCTTCAGTCCCAGGCGATGCTTGCTGCGAATCACGGGCTCAAGCGTCACGCTGTCGCCATTGGGCAGGTCGATGGTGGTGTTCTCTTTGATCTCGGGGTTGATCGACCCAATCCGCACATTCAAACCCGCCATGTGGAAGATGCGCTGCAACTGCGCCACATTCGACAAATAGAAGGTGTTACGGGTGTGGTTCTCTGGGATGACCAAGAGGTTGCGCGCTTCGGGGCAGATTTTTTCAATCGCGGCCATCGCCGCTTGCACGGCCAGAGGCAGCATTTCGGGCGTGAGGTTGTTCCAGCCGCCGGGGTAGAGGTTGGTGTCCACGGGCGCGAGCTTGAAACCCGCGTTGCGAATGTCCACCGAGGTGTAAAACGGCGGCGTGTGCTCCATCCACTCCAAGCGAAACCAGCGCTCAATGGCGGGCATAGAGTCAAGAATGCGTTGCTCGAGCTCGTTGATGGGGCCGCTGAGGGCCGTGATGAGGTGGGGAACCATGATGTCCTTTTAGGTGGAGGGCAATTCTAGGACTTTGAGATGACGCTCTTGACCGCTACGTTCGAATTTCGCCTTGACCCAGCACCACGTATTTCAACGAAGTCAAGCCCTCAATGCCCACGGGTCCGCGGGCATGGAATTTGTCGGTGGAAATGCCTATTTCAGCGCCTAAACCGTATTCAAAACCATCCGCAAATCGGGTGCTGGCGTTGACCATCACGCTGGAAGAATCCACCTCGCGCATGAAGCGCTGGGCATGCATGTGGTCGCGCGTGAGGATGGATTCGGTGTGATGGCTCGAGTAATGGTTGATGTGGGCAATCGCCGCCTCCAGGCCATCCACCACTTTGATGCTGATGATGGGTGCCAGGTATTCTTCAAACCAATCTTGCTCAGTGGCATCTTTCAGGTGCGCGCCGTTGACATGAACGAGGATGGCTTTGGCCTCTGGGCAGCAGCGCATCTCGACACCTTTGGCCGCATAGATGGCGCCAATCTTAGGTAAGAACGCAGCAGCCACACCACGCGCCACCAGCAAGCTTTCGCTGGCATTGCAAGGGCTGTACTTTTGGGTCTTGGCGTTGTCGGCCACCCGCACCGCCATGTCCAGGTCGCACGGATCATCCACATACGTGTGGCAATTGCCGTCCAAGTGTTTGATGACCGGCACCTTGGCATCGCGGCTGATGCGCTCGATCAAGCCTTTACCGCCGCGCGGGATGATGACATCCACAAACTCAGGCATGGCAATCAGGTGACCCACGGCGTCGCGGTCGGTGGTCTGCACCAATTGCACGGCATCGGTGGGCAGACCGCTTTCGCTCAGGGCTTGTTGTACCAACTTGGCCAAGGCTTTGTTGGACTCAATCGCTTCGGAGCCGCCACGCAAGATGCAGGCATTGCCACTCTTGATAGACAACGAGGCCGCTTCAATCGTCACATTGGGACGACTCTCGAAAATCATGCCGAACACGCCCAAAGGCACGCGCATCTGACCCACGCGAATGCCGCTGGGTTGCTGCTTCATGCCAATCATTTCGCCAATCACATCAGGCATGGCCGCCAGTTGTTCGCAGCCTTGGGCGCAGGTCTCCAACACTTGGGGGGTGAGCTTGAGGCGATCAACCATCGGGGCTTCCAGACCCGCGGCGATGGCGCGCGCGATGTCTTTGGCATTGTCTACTTGCAGCGTGTCACTATTGGCACGCAGCAACGCCGCCAGCTTGCGCAGCGCAGTGCTTTTGACGGCCGCTGAGGCTTTGGCCACCTGCGCTGAGGCGGCCTTGGCTTGGGCCCCTAAGGCGTGCATGTGTTCGGCAACGTTGAGCGTCGTCATGTGTGTGTTCCTCGTTAAGCGTTGCGCGGCATACAAGCACGGCACAAACGCATGGCTAAACGGTGCAAGGCCTGCCAGTTGTCAGCGGGCCACTCGGGTGTTTTCAAGCCTTTGACAATGCCGTCGACTTGGTGTGCCGACTGCAGCAATTTCTCAAGCATGCCGGCGCTCAAGCGGGGCAGCACGCGTTCAAACAAGCGCTCGCGGGGCCCCCAAATGCGCTGCTCACGCAGTGCCATGGGCAAGGCTTTACCCACAGCCACGGCATCTTTGACGCGCTTCAAAGCGCGGATTTCCTCGGCCAAGGTGTAATGCACCAGCACCTCGGCTTCGCCCTCGGCCTTGAGACCGTCAAGCATGCGTTGCACGCGCAAGGGCTGTCCGCTGAGCACGGCTTCTGACAGCTTGAACACGTCATAACGCGCCACATTAAGCACGGCCCGCTCGACCTGTTCAAAACTCAACTCACCAGCGGGGTAGAGCAAGGCGAGCTTTTGAATCTCTTGATGCGCGGCCAACAAGTTGCCTTCTACACGTTCGGCAAAAAATTGCAGCGTGTGTTGCCCCGCCTCACCCGTTGCCACGCGCTGTTGTTGCGCACCTAAACGTTGCGCAATCCATGTGGGTAAGGCGTGGCGCTCGATCGGGTCAATTTGTACGCTGATGCCGTTGTTCTCCAGCGCGCTAAACCAAGCTGAGCTCTTGGTGGCTTTGTCGAGGCGGGGCAACAGCACCACCGTCAAGGTGCCGTCGTTGCCGACCGCCAACTCGGCGATGTGCTGCAAGGCGGTGCTGCCTTCTTTGCCGGGCTTGCCAGAAGGAATGCGAATTTCAATCAGCTGCTTGTCGGCAAACAAACTCATGGAGCCGCCCGCCGCCAGCACCTCACCCCAGTCAAAGTGGGCACCCGCCACCGTATACACGCTGCGCTCGGTATAACCCTGTGCGCGCGCCGAGGTGCACAAGGCGTCCAAGGCCTCTTGCTGCAACAGCGGTTCATCGCCATGAAAGGTGTAGAGGCTACGCAAACCCTTGCTGGCTTGCGCTTGCAAGTGGCTGGCAAATTGAGCGCTGGCAACTTGCATGTTTAAATTTGGCGAAGTGCAGCCAAGCGACGTTGAATTTGGAGGACCAAGTCGTTTTCCATGTCTTTGTAGAGCAAGGCCTCTTCTGACTCTTTGGACAGCGCGCCGGTTTCGTTGAAGTTGATGTCGCGGTTGAGGGTGATTTCTGTGTCGGGAATCAACTCAATGCCATTTTTTGAGCGCAAACGAAAACGGTAGCGCAACCGCAGTTGGAATTCACGGATCGCACCGGTCGCCGTGCGCCCGACCACCACCTTCTCGCGCAACTCAAACAGCTGGTCAAAGATGACTTGGGCACGCTCCGCCTCACGCGGGTCGGTGATGACCTCGACTTGACCCGAAGACTCTAGGCTGCGTTTGAGTTTGACGCCAAAAGGCGACACCACAGGGATGCTGCTGAACAAGGTACGGAACGCATAGTTCGGCGGTTTGCGCAACTCAAACCCACAGCCCGACAGCCCCGCTGTGAGGACCGTGGACATCAACCAAAAACGGCGCGTGGTCTGCATATCAACCTTCAAACAACGATGTTGACCAAGCGGCCAGGCACGACGATGAGCTTCTTGGG
>CANGML010000107.1 GCA_947454585.1 Comamonadaceae bacterium | reverse complement strand
CTTTCCCGGTGTAGCGTCCTTACGGGCGCAGCAGTATTACGGTCACCCACAGAACCAGTTTTGGAAAATCGTCGCCACGCTCTTGGCTTCAGATGCTGCGAAGGTGTTGGCCTTGCCCTATGCCGAGCGGGCCCAGTGGTTGCTAGATCAAGGCGTTGGACTCTGGGATGTCTACGCAGCATGCGAGCGCGAGGGAAGCCTAGACGCCAACATTGAACTGGCGCAGCCCAATGATTTACAGAGCCTGAGCACATGGTGTCCAGCGTTGGTAGCGATTGCCCACAATGGTGGCGAGAGCTTCAAACACGCCAAGCGCTCCCAAGCCTTGGGCCTGCCGGTGTACCGCCTGCCATCGACCAGTCCGGCGCATGCGGCGTGGTCGTTTGAGCGCAAATTGACCGCATGGCGCGAGGTGTTTCTAGCGGCTGGTTTGCTGCGCTGATTAACGTTCGCGTTTGATGACGAAGGCGTGATCTGCGGCTGTGAATCCCACTTTGGGGTAGTAGCCCATAGCCGCAGGGGCAGACAGAAGAATCAAAGAAACTTCGGGGCCTAGCGCTTGGCGAGTTTGCTTCAGTAGCGCATCACCTATGCCTTGTTGCTGGTAAGCCTTGTCCACCGCCAAATCCGATAAGTAGCAGCAGTAGCTGTGGTCTGTGAGCCCGCGTGCCACACCGACCAAAACGCCATCGTGCCAAGCACTGACGATGAGGTTGGCATTGGCAAACATGGTTTCAATCCTTGCCGTGTCATGGGTAGGGCGCGTGATGCCCGATGCGTTGAACACACGAATCACCTCATCTGTACTCAAGGGCGTATTGATTTGGTATTGAATGTTTTTCATTTAAATGGCCGCGATCAAATCTAGCTCAACGGTGGCACCTTTAGGGAGCTGTGCAACGCCAACGGATGTTCGTGTGTGTCGACCCGCTTCGCCTAGTACCCGGAGCAAGATGTCAGAGGCACCGTTCGCGACTTCACTCTGTTGTGTGAAGTGGTGTGCTGAATTCACATACACCGTGATGCGTAACACTTGCTTGACTTTTGAAAGACTTCCTAGCTGATTCCGCAACAGCGCGAGTGCTCGCACGACACAGATTTTGGCGGCGAGTTGTGCCTCTTCTAGGCTGACGTCTTTGCCTACGGCGCCAGTCACGACAACTTCGTCACCGATGCGAGGAATTTGTCCACTGACGTAGACCTCATGTCCGTGCAGAATCACAGGCGCATAGTTGCCTCCGATTTTGTTTTCACTGTTGAAATCAAAACCAAGTGCTTGCGCCTGGCTTTCAAATTCGTTGTCGGATGTACGCGTTGTCATGCTGTTTCTCCTCATGCGCTTAAGTTTATAAGGGGGAGTGAGGTTTAAGCCCTTCGTTACACTCAACGCTTGTCCACATCAAAGCCTTTTTAAGCGTGTCCTCCACCCACATCCCACTCGCCGAACGCTTGCGCCCACGCACGCTGAGCGAGGTCATTGGTCAGCAACATTTGCTGGGCGAGGGCATGGCCTTGCGTGTGGCGTTTGAGTCAGGTCAGCCCCACAGCTGCATCTTGTGGGGGCCGCCAGGTGTGGGCAAGACCACGATTGCGCGCCTGATGGCTGATGCGTTTGATGCGCAGTTCTTGTCCATCAGCGCGGTGCTGGGTGGGGTCAAAGAAATTCGGGAATCCGTCGAGCAAGCCATCGCCGCACGTGACTCGCTCGACCCCAAACGCACCCTCATGTTTGTGGACGAGGTGCACCGCTTCAACAAAAGCCAGCAAGACGCGTTTTTGCCGCATGTGGAGTCGGGCCTGTTCACCTTCATTGGCGCGACCACCGAGAACCCCTCGTTTGAGGTGAACTCGGCCTTGTTGTCACGGGCTGCGGTCTATGTGCTGCAGTCGCTGAGCGACACCGACTTGGGTCACATCATTGCCAAAGCGCAAGCGATGGATGCGGTTCCCGCGATTGAAGCCGCTGCGCTAGCGCGCTTGGTGGCCTATGCCGATGGCGATGCGCGTCGCTTGCTCAATACCTTAGAGACTTTGTCGGTCGCAGCAGGACGCGAGAAGCTCGAAGCAATCAATGACACATGGCTCATGCGCGTGTTGGGCGAGCGCATGCGTCGCTACGACAAAGGCGGTGAACAGTTCTACGACACCATCAGTGCGCTGCACAAATCGGTGCGCGGGTCTGACCCCGATGCGGCCTTGTATTGGCTGGTGCGCATGCTCGATGGTGGAGCCGAGCCCAAATACATGGCGCGCCGTTTGATTCGCATGGCGGCTGAGGACATTGGTCTGGCCGACCCGCGCGCTTTGCGTATGGCGCTGGATGCCGCGGAGGTGTATGAGCGCTTGGGGTCCCCCGAGGGTGAACTGGCTTTGGCCGAATGCGTGGTGTATTTGGCGGTGGCGCCTAAATCCAACGCGGTCTACAAGGCCTACAACGAAGCCCGTGCCTTGGTGAAGAAAGACGGCACCCGCCCCGTGCCCATGCACTTGCGCAATGCCCCCACGAAAATGATGAAAGACATGGATTGGGGCAAAGGCTACCGCTATGCCCACGACGAAGAAGATGGCTTTGCCGCCGGCGAAAATTACATGCCGCAAGGCTTAGAAGCTACGAGTTTTTACCGACCCGTGGCGCGCGGGTTAGAGATCAAAATCGCCGACAAATTGCGCCTCTTGCGCGACAAAAACAAACAAGCAGGTCAATAACACATGGACGTTTTGCTTCAACAGGTCATCAACGGCTTGGTGCTCGGCAGCATGTATGCGCTGGTGGCCTTGGGCTACACCATGGTCTACGGCATCATCAACCTCATCAACTTCGCCCACGGCGAGGTGTTGATGGTGGGGGCCTTGTGCAGCTGGTCTGTGATTGGTTGGTTGCAGCCGCTCATGCCTGACACGCCGGGCTGGGTGCTGCTGCTGATCTCTATGGTGCTGGCCTCTGTCGCAGCAGCGGCCTTGAACTACGCGATTGAAAAAATTGCCTACCGTCCCTTGCGCAACGCGCCCAAACTGGCCCCGCTCATCACCGCCATTGGCATGTCCATCTTGTTACAAACGCTGGCCATGATTGTTTGGAAGCCCAACTACAAACCGTTTCCTGCCCTCTTACCCACTACCCCTTTTGACGTGGCTGGGGCGGTCATCACGCCGACGCAACTGATGATCTTGGGTCTCACGGCGGTGGCCTTGGCGGTGTTGTCTTGGTTGGTGAACCGTACCAAGCTGGGTCGCGCCATGCGCGCCACGGCCGAGAACCCACGCGTGGCCAGCCTCATGGGTGTGAAGCCCGATCTGGTGATCTCTGCCACCTTCGTCATCGGTGCCGTGCTGGCCACCATCGCTGGCGTGATGTGGGCCATGAACTACGGCACGGCCCACCATGCGATGGGTTTCTTGCCCGGCCTCAAGGCGTTTACTGCCGCGGTTTTTGGCGGCATTGGCAACCTAGGGGGTGCGGTGGTGGGCGGCTTGTTGTTGGGCTTGATTGAGTCCATTGGTTCGGGCTATTTGGGCGCGCTCACCGGCGGCGTACTGGGTAGCCACTACACCGACATCTTGGCTTTCATTGTGTTGATCGTCATGCTCACGCTGCGCCCCTCGGGCTTGTTGGGTGAGCGCGTGGCAGACAGGGCTTGATCACCATGACACACAAACTCTTCTCGAACCGTTGGCTCATGGCGGCTCTGTTGTTGGTGTTGCCACTGGTCTTGCAAAGCTTTGGCAATGCCTGGGTGCGCATTGCAGACATGTCATTGTTGTATGTGTTGCTGGCGCTGGGCCTGAACATCGTGGTGGGCTACGCGGGCTTGCTGGACTTGGGCTATGTGGCCTTCTTCGCTGTCGGTGCGTATTTGTTTGCCTTATTCGCCTCGCCGCATTTGACCGAGGTGTTTCCGTGGCTGGCGATGATGTTCCCTGAAGGGCTGCATCTGAGCTTTTGGCTGGCCTTGCCACTCGCGGCTGGTTTAGCAGGTTTGTTCGGTGTGTTACTCGGTGCGCCGACCTTGAAGCTGCGTGGTGATTATTTGGCCATCGTCACCTTGGGTTTTGGTGAAATCATCCGCGTGTTTTTGAACAACTTGGACAACCCCGTCAACATCACCAACGGACCTCGGGGTTTGGGCCAAGTGGACGCGGTGACGATCTTTGGTTATTCACTGGCCAAGCGGTTGGACCTGGGTTTCATCGAGCTGTCCTCGGTCACCTTGTATTACTACCTGTTTCTCACCTTGGTGGTGGTGAGTGTGGTGGTCTGTCATCGTTTGGAATATTCGCGCATCGGTCGCGCTTGGATGGCGATTCGTGAAGACGAAATTGCAGCCAAGGCCATGGGCCTGAACACTCGTAACTTGAAACTCATGGCCTTTGGCATGGGGGCGTCGTTTGGTGGCGTGTCGGGCGCCATGTTTGCGTCCTTCCAAACCTTTGTCTCGCCCGAGTCCTTCAGCCTGATGGAGTCGGTGATGATCGTGGCGATGGTAGTGCTCGGTGGCTTGGGTCACTTGCCGGGTGTGATTTTGGGTGCCGTGCTGTTGGCCGCCTTGCCTGAGGTGCTGCGCTTTGTGGCAGGCCCCATCCAAGAGATGACCGGCGGGCGTTTGGACGCTGCCATCATGCGCCAGCTGCTGATTGCCTTGGCCATGGTCACCATCATGTTGTGGCGACCACGCGGCCTGTGGCCGACGCCCGAGCACGGTAAAAACCTGAATGCACAAGGGGGTGCGCGATGAGCGACCTCGTGTTGAATGTCTCGGGGATCTCTAAACGTTTCGGCGGCTTGCAAGCCTTGACCGAGGTGGGTATGCAGATTGAACGCGGTCAGGTGTATGGCCTGATCGGTCCCAACGGCGCAGGCAAGACCACCTTCTTCAACGTCATCACGGGCCTGTACACGCCTGACAGTGGCAGTTTTGAATTGGCAGGTCAACCCTATGCGCCCACCGAGGTGCATGTGGTGGCGCAGGCCGGCATTGCACGGACGTTTCAAAACATCCGCTTGTTTGCCGAAATGACAGCACTCGAGAACGTGATGGTGGGCCGCCATGTGCGCACGGGCTCTGGCTTGTTGGGAGCGATTTTCAGAACGGCGCAATTCAAAGCCGAAGAGTTGGCGATTGAGCAGCGTGCGCGCGAGCTGCTGGACTATGTGGGCATTGCCAGCTTGGCTGACTACAAGGCCCGCACCCTGAGCTATGGCGACCAACGCCGTTTAGAAATTGCCCGTGCCTTGGCCACCGACCCCCAACTCATTGCACTTGATGAGCCTGCGGCAGGCATGAACGCTACGGAGAAAGTGCAGCTGCGTGAGCTGATTGACAAAATTCGCCACGACCAGCGCACCGTGTTGCTGATTGAGCATGACGTGAAGTTGGTCATGGGTCTGTGCGACCGCGTGACCGTGCTCGACTACGGCAAAGTGATTGCGCAAGGTACGCCAGCTGAAGTGCAACGCGACCCACAAGTGATTGAAGCCTATCTCGGCACGGGAGGGCATTGAGATGACAACGAACAACGCAGCCGTACTGCTCAGCGTCAAAGATGTGCAGGTGGCGTATGGCGGCATTCAAGCCGTCAAAGGCGTGAGCCTCGAGGTACGTGCGGGCGAGTTGGTGTCGCTGATTGGCTCCAACGGGGCCGGTAAAACCACCACCATGAAGGCCATCACAGGGTTGCTGCCTTTGGGCGGTGGCCTGATCGAGTTGGCTGGACGAAGCATTGCTGGACAAGGTCCATGGGACTTGGTGCAGCAAGGCTTGGCCATGGTGCCCGAGGGGCGCGGCGTGTTCACGCGCATGACCATCCTCGAAAATTTACAAATGGGTGCTTACATCCGTGATGACGCCGCCGCCATTGACGACGATATGGCGCGTGTGTTCAGCACGTTTCCACGCCTCAAAGAACGCCGCGATCAGCTGGCGGGCACGCTGTCGGGCGGCGAGCAACAAATGCTGGCGATGGGGCGTGCCTTGATGAGTCGGCCCAAAGTGCTGCTGTTGGATGAACCGTCGATGGGTTTATCGCCTTTGATGGTGGACAAGATTTTTGAAGTCATCCAAGAGGTCTCCGCCCAAGGCGTGACGATGTTGTTGGTCGAGCAAAACGCCAGCCGTGCGTTGCAAATTGCCGACCGTGGCTATGTGATGGAATCAGGGTTGATCACACTCAGTGGGGATGCCCACGACATGCTGCACGATCCCAAAGTACGGGCGGCTTATTTAGGGGAGTAAAGGCAATGACCATGCAACTCAGTGCTGACGACAT
>CANGML010000106.1 GCA_947454585.1 Comamonadaceae bacterium | reverse complement strand
GCCTCATAGGCCTTAGGTGGAAAGCCCTTCTCCGCCGCCTCCTCATGGTGGTAATAAATCATCAGGGCGTAGACCTCAGCCAGTGCGCGCAGCTCGGGCGCGAGGGTGACGCCATCGGGTGAGGGCTTTTGTTCGCGCCAATAGTTGATGGCCGCTTCAATGTCGGTGATATGAATGCCAGCCATCGTGTGCGCGTCTGTTGCCTAGAGATCAGGGGGGGGTATCGGGGTGTGGATGATAACGGCAATGCTATGCTGGTCGAACAATGAAACTACTCTTAACTTGGGTTCTCCATGCCACCGCGCTGATGGCCTTGGCACATCTCTACCACGGGGTCGAAGTGACCAGCTTTGGCGCAGCGATGACCGCCGCCTTGGTCATGGGTATCTTCAATCTGATCGTGCGCCCTGCCTTGGTGGTGCTCACGCTGCCCGTGACATTTTTCACCTTAGGCTTGTTCCTCTTCGTCATCAACGCCTTCATGTTTTGGGCTGCCGCTGGGCTGTTGGATGGTTTTTGGGTCAGCGGTTTTGGATCGGCCTTGTTGGGCTCGCTGATCTACTCGGCCTTTGGCGTGGTGATTGACTCAGCGCTCGAACGTTTGTTCCCGCCGCAGTCTGGTTAACTCCCGCAAACGCGCGTCAATGATGGAGGCCTCCATGTGCCCCGCTGGGTCTAACTTGCCCTCATTGGCCAACTGATGTGCCAAGATTTGCGCTGCCTTGAAACGGTCCACCGCTGCACCGTAATCGAGCTCCACCGCCCGGGCCTCGGCTTGCGCACGAATGCTGCGCAAGCTGTCACCGAGTGACTCGTAGGCCGAGGCTTGCACCAGCCACGCGTGCGCGTCACGCGGGTATTGACTCAACCACAACGCCAATTCGGTAGCCGCCAATTTGGCTTGCACAGGATGGTTGGTTGCCACGCGGCTCTGTGCCAACTGCATGCGAGTGGCGCGATCGGCAGGATCCACCACCATCGCTTTGGCGTCTAGTAAGGCGACGGCTTGGGAGGCATTCCCTGATGCCAACGCCAACTCAGCACCGAGCAGGCGTATCACACGCACCGCACCCAATGCCAATCCCGGCAAGCTTTGCAAGCGCTGAAAAGTTTGCCGAGCCTGCACAAAATTGCGTTGCTTTATTTCCGCCAGAACCGCGCCATACAACACCCCCGCTTGTCGGGCTGTAGGGGCGCTTGAGAGGCTGGGCGTATTCGCCTCAGCAGCGAGGGTACGCAAGCCATCAACACCGGGATTTGCCAACACCTGCGCACGCGCAGACATCATCGCGTGCGTCGGTGTCGTCGTCACAGTCCCACGCGGGGGGAGTAGTTGCTGACGGGCTTGCGCATCGGCAATCCGCTCGGTCGTCATGGGATGGCTGCGCAGATAAGGGAATGAGCCGTTGTCATTCAGGCGCGCCGCCTGCTGCAATTTCTCAAACATGGTGACAAAACCCTGGGGCTCAAAGCCAGCCTCGGTCATCACCCCATAACCCACACGGTCCGCCTCACGCTCCATGTCACGCGAAAAATTAAGCTGGCTTTGTATCGCAGCGGCCTGCCCACCCACCATGACAGCGTTGGCGGCGCTCATGCTGCTCGCATTGGCGGTGCGACTGGCCGCGAGCATCCCCAAAATCAGGGCGCCCATGACCATCGGACCTTGCTTGCCTTGCTGAGAAATCATGCGCGCAATGTGACGCTGCGTGACATGGCTCAACTCATGCGCCAACACAGAAGCCAACTCATCACCATTGCTCACCGCAGAAATCAAACCCAAATGCACGCCCAAATAGCCACCCGGCAAGGCGAAGGCATTGATGCTGCGATCGCGGATGAGCGCCACCTCCCAAGAAAACTGTTGCTCTAGCTCGGGGGTCAACTCGCCGCGTTGACGGGCGGAGGCTAACAACGGCAGCCAGAGTGACTGCACATAGTCGCCCAGTACTGGGTCATCCAAATAATCCGGGTCACGGTAAATTTCGCGCGCAATGCTCTCGCCCAAGCGCCGCTCGACGCCCAGAGGCACGTCAGCGCCGTCTCCCAAATTTGGCAAGCGATTGCCATTCACCTGCGCCTGCAACAAGCCAGTGGGTAAACACAAAGCTAGGCTCAGGCCGAACACGCCGACACGACGCAAGCCATGCGTTTTCAGGCGTGCGTAGGGCGTGTTTTGAGGAGACATGGGGGCAAGGGAGCGCATGGCCTTTATGATGCAGCTTTCATGTTAACCGTTGTCAATTTCAGCATGTCCACACTCACTCATTTTGATGCGCAAGGCCAAGCCCATATGGTGGATGTGGCCGACAAGGCCCATACACGGCGCGTGGGTGTGGCCACGGGCCGCATTGTGATGCGGCCTGCGACCTTGGCCTTGATTCAAAGCGGCACAGCCAAAAAAGGCGATGTGCTGGGCATTGCACGGATTGCCGGCATTCAAGCCGCCAAGAAAACCAGTGACCTCATCCCCTTGTGCCACCCGCTCGCGTTAACGCGTGTGGCCGTTGAATTTGCAGTGGATGAAGCGACCCACGCGGTGCGGTGCACAGCGACGGTTGAAACCGTCGGCCAAACCGGCGTAGAGATGGAAGCCCTCACCGCCGTGCAAGTGGCCTTGCTGACCATTTATGACATGTGCAAAGCCGTGGATAGGGGCATGGCCATGACCGATGTGCACTTGCTGGAGAAGCACGGCGGTAAGTCGGGCAGCTACGTGG
Organism: Comamonadaceae bacterium; assembly: GCA_947454585.1. Taxonomy (GTDB): domain Bacteria; phylum Pseudomonadota; class Gammaproteobacteria; order Burkholderiales; family Burkholderiaceae_C; genus Limnohabitans. The sequence continues at coordinate 3,569 of CANGML010000106.1, read as the reverse complement.
CCGCTTAACGCGCTACTGGGCCGCAGCGTCTTCGACCTGCTGCATGTGCCACAACTTCAAATACTTGTAGTAGCTGGTTTCGGCATTCGAGATGGCCAAGGCCAAGCCGTGAGCGCCGTCTAAAAAACCTCGGCGAATCACATAGGTTCTAAAAAAGGCCCACGCCCCATGGCCCAAGGCCCCTGCGACAGACGAGCGCTTGCCGCGCGCATACGCTTGTTGGGCGGAGGCGCTGGAATACGCATCGACCTTGTGCAGCACCTGCGAAAAACTCAGGTAGCTGTAATGCAGCAAGTGGTGTTGCAACGCCTGCACGGGTTGTTGTGTCAGCACACGCTCGTGCACGAGGTCATCTGAAAACCTGGCGGTGCCACGCTTGAAAACGCGCAGCACATAGTCAGGCTGCCAGCCTGAATGGTGGATGAATTTGCCACAGTAGGAGGACAGGCGCGGCACTTGGTAAGCCCGATCGGCATCGCCCGCTTGCAACACCTGTTTGATTTCTGCGGCCAGCGCCGGCGTGACGCGCTCGTCGGCATCCAACGACAACACCCACTCGCAGGTGGCTAAATCAAGTGCTCGGTTCTTTTGTGGGCCAAAGCCAGGCCAGTCCGCGGGTTGCGACACTGTGGCCCCGTGCTGTTGGGCAATGGCCACCGTGGCATCGGTGCTTTGGCTGTCCACCACGATGATTTCATCCACCAAGCCCTGCATGGACTGCAAGCAATCGTGCAAGTTGTGCGCCTCGTTGCGCGTGATGACGATGGCGGAGAGGGTAGGGCGAGGGTGAGGCATGGCTGACAAGTTTAGCGCGGCATGTTTCGCTTCACGTCGTCCAAACGATCGGCCAGTAGCTGTGCTTGTTCGTCGTAGCCGAGCAGCTTGCCACTGTCAATGACACGCTGCACAACACGCGCTTCAGGGGAGTAGTGCATCAACCGCAGCGCTTGCGGGTAGAGCGCTGCAGCGTTGTCTGCTGTCACCGTTTGCGTGGTCAGTTCTGCAAAGTCAGCTTGGTTTTTGAACAGCCACGATTGTTTGGCGTGATGCAAGGGGTCGTCACGGTAGGCTGCATCACGTGCGGCGGCTGGTCGGTAAATTTGACCCACACGGTTGAAATCCCACACGGCATACAAGCAGCCAATGAACAATAGTGCGGCCACCAACAGGGGGCCTGCTTGCGCTTCTACCTTTAATGCTTCATGCACTTTTGGGACAACCGATGTTTGAGGTAACGACCACAGTAAGCCTAGGCCTAAGCCCAGCGTCATTTGAAAGGGCCCGTACCACAGCGGGTATTCGAGCAGGCTGTGAAAACCCAACACCAGCAGCCAACACCAGGCCATCACGCGTGATGCCTGGGCTTCTTGCCAGGGTCGACGACGCCAGACCCAAGCGGCCATAGCGGCGAGCACGACCACGGCAAACGGCACGCCTAGCTCCAGGGCCATGTGGAGCGGGAAATCGTGGGCGTTATCCAGCATGTCGCAAAAGCGCATGTCCTTGTAATGCGTCATGAAGTGGGCGTAGTCTGTCTCGCCCCAGCCCCAGCCCCACCAGGGTTGTTGCTCGATCAGGGTCAGCACGTTGGCCCACAACACGCGGCGTCCGCCGCAAGGACCGTAATCTTGCGCTTGCCCTGCGACGCGCAAGATCAAGCTGGCCCCCCACTCACCAGTGAGTTGCCATGACAACCATGGCATCACCATGGACCACACCACCACCAGCAAGGGTGCCGCCACAACAAGCCGCAACAAGTGTTGACGTCCCTCGCCATGCGAACGTCGGTACAACCACCCCATCAACAACGCACTCACCAACAACCACTCGATGGCGCCCGTGCGCGAGACAGAACATGCGAGACCCGCTGCCAATATATTCAGACCCACCAGAACCAAGCACCAAGCCTTTGCGGCGAGGGCTTGCGTCTTGCTGTGCGCCAAGGTCCAGCCGAACAAGGCCACCAACCCCAATCCTGTGAGCGAGGCAAACTGATTGCGTTGGCGCAAATTCGCAAAGGCATCGCCCTTGAGCGGTTGGTTCACCCAAGGCGACAACGCTTTGGCCAGGCCCAAATACTGCAGGACCCCCAACACGCTGCTCACCAATGCAGCAAATAACACAGCGGCCGTCAACCACATCAGCAGGCGTTCATTCACCGCGGCTCGGCGGCCGACCGCCCACATCAGCCACACACACATCAAGGAAGCGAGCAACCCCGCCGTCAGCGCACGGTCCACCACAGCAGGGGCCCAAACCAGCGATGCCATGAGCCACATGCCCATGACCGCCAACATCCAGCGATCACGGAGGGTCCAATTTTTTTTAACGAAGGGCATGTCCGCCACCGCAAGCAAAGCACAGGCAGCCAGCATCCAACTCAGCAACAACGGAATCACTGCCGTCGAGGGGCTGCTGGCAAAGGGGTTGAGCCACGGCAACGCCACGCAGGCGGCCAGCAGCCCATAGGCCCACGGCGTATTGGTTTGTTCAGGCGTGCGCATAGCCTGATTTTCTAACACTTCCCTCGCGCACAACACAAAGGCGCCCTTAGGCGCCTTTGTTGAAGTTCTTTTAACGCTTACTTGCAATCACTTGGCACATATTTGGCATCCAAGGCATCACTCGCCACCGAGACGCCCACAAATATCGCAGCGCCCTTGGCCATGCACTTCCATTGCACCAGCCCATCAAGGGTGCCAGCCGCCGTCGGCAGCGCCGCCTCGTTGGCACCGCTCTTGGTGTAGGGCACCAACATCAAACTACCAGCACCGGCTGCAGCGGTGGTGGTGATGGTGATCGCGCCTGTGGTGGGCGCAATCTCAATCTTGCTGATATTCTTGGTTGCACTCGGCCATGTGTAACCCGTCTTGTATCCATCCGAAACCGAGCCAATGGTGCCGCTGTTGACAATATCCAGCACATTTGTTTTCGCCGTCGAAGCCAGCCCCAAACCTTCGCTCACCCGTGCGCGCACCATGTAGTCCTGATAGGCAGGCAAGGCGACGGAAGCCAAGATGCCGATGATGGCCACCACGATCATGAGTTCAATCAAGGTGAAGCCGCGTTGCAAGGTATGTTTCATCGCCAGTCCTTTGAAGTTGGGCACGGATTCTAGGCAGCCGCGTGGGCACAGATGGCCATGCGCGAGTTCAAAAAAAAGCGAGCGGTGAAACCACCGCTCGCTGCTGAGGTCGACTTCCCGAGAGAAGATTACTTCAACTGAGCCTTGAGCAATTTGCCCAATTCAGAGGGGTTACGAGTGATGGTGAAACCACACTCTTCCATGATGGCGAGCTTGGCATCTGCCGTATCCGCACCACCAGAAATCAAGGCGCCGGCATGGCCCATGCGCTTGCCGGGAGGGGCCGTCACACCCGCGATGAAGCCCACGATGGGCTTCTTCATGTTCGCCTTGCACCACATCGCTGCTTCGGCTTCGTCTGGACCACCGATTTCACCAATCATGATGACCGCGTCGGTGTCTGGATCGTCGTTGAACGCCTTCATCACATCGATGTGCTTCAAACCGTTGATGGGATCACCACCGATACCGACGGCGCTGGATT
>CANGML010000105.1 GCA_947454585.1 Comamonadaceae bacterium | reverse complement strand
GATGAGTCAATGTTGACGGGCGAGCCCTTGCCCGTTCATAAAGAGGTCGGTGCCCGAGTCACGGGTGGCAGCATCAATGGTGAAGGACGCGTGGTGGTTCAGGTTGTGGCGACAGGGACTGCGACCGTGTTAGCCCACATCATTCGCCTGGTGGAGGACGCGCAAGCCGCCAAGGCACCGTTGCAACGCCTGGTGGATCAAGTCTCTGCTGTGTTTGTCCCCGTGGTGTTGGTCCTGGCTTTGCTGACGTGTGCGGTTTGGTGGTTCACGGGGCACAGCCTGGAGGTCTCGCTCATCCATTGCGTTGCGGTGCTGGTGATTGCCTGTCCTTGTGCATTGGGTTTGGCCACGCCCGCCGCCATCATGGCGGGTACCGGTGTGGCAGCCAAGCATGGCATTCTCATCAAGGATGCCCAAGCCCTTGAGGTGGCCCATCAAGTGGACACCGTGGCGTTTGACAAGACGGGGACTCTGACCGTGGGGCGCCCTCGGCTGCTGTCGTTGCATCCAATCGGTGTGGGTGGTGATCCTGATGTTCATGCTTTGTTGGCGTTAGCGGCGAGTTTGCAAAGTGCCAGCGAGCACCCCTTGGCGTATGCCGTCATGCAGGCGGCGAAAAGCCAGAATGTTTCTTTTGTTGCGCCTGAGTCCGGCAAGTCTGTCCCTGGCTTTGGCAACGAAGGCGTGGTTCAAGGTCGTCGCCTCTTGTTAGGCAGTGCCCGCTGGATGGAACAGTTGGGTGTTGTAACCGCGACGTGGCAGGCGCAAGTGCAGGCTTTGCAGGCGCAAGGGTCTACCGTGTCGGTTTTGGCCGAACGCACCGGCCAAGACGAGGTCGTTGCCTTGGCGATTTTGGCGTTCGGTGACGAGCCCAAAGAGGGGGTACAAGCGGCGCTGGCGACCTTGCGCGCGCGCGGCTTGCGCTTGGTTATGATCTCCGGTGATAACGCCGGTGCAGCGCAGGCGATGGCGGCGCGTCTGGGCTTGCTGCCCTCGGAAGTCCATGCCGATGTTCTGCCCGGCGACAAAGCGGCGCTGGTCAAACAGCTGCAACACAGCGTTGACGGTGCGTCACATGTGGTGGCATTTGTGGGGGACGGCATCAACGATGCACCTGCGCTGGCCGCCGCTGATGTGGGCTTGGCCATGGCCAATCTCGACGCCGAAGGCCAACGTGGCGGCACGGATGTGGCAATGCAGGCGGCGGGCATCACGCTTATGCGCGGTGATGTGGCGTTGGTCGCAGGCGCCTTGGACATCTCTGCCCGCACGGTTGCCAAGATTCGGCAAAACTTGTTTTGGGCCTTTGCGTATAACGCCGCGGGCATTCCGCTGGCTGCGCTGGGCTACTTAAGTCCGGTGGTGGCCGGCGCAGCCATGGCCCTCAGCTCGGTGAGCGTGATGACCAATGCCTTGCTGCTCAAGCGTTGGAAGCCTTGACCTGTGGCGTGTTGGGGCCAGAGAACCACGCCACATACAAAGCCGGTAAGACGACCAGCGTGAGCAAGGTGGCGGTGACCAAGCCACCAATCACCACAATGGCGAGGGGACGCTGCGTCTCAGACCCAATGTCATGACTCAGCGCCATCGGCAGCAGGCCTAGCGCGGCCAACATGGCGGTCATCAGCACCGTGCGCAAACGCTGCAATGCGCCCTCTTTGACGGCTTCCAGGACGGTGTAACCGGCATTGCGCAGCTGCTGAAACACCGACAGCATCACCACGCCGTTCAGCACGGCTTGACCGGATAACGCAATAAATCCGATGGCCGCAGAGACGGACAGCGGAATGCTGAAAAGCCAAAGCGCGACAAAGCCACCAATCAAGGCGAGCGGCACGTTGATCAAGATCAACCCTGCTGTTTTGAATGAACCAAAGGCATCAAACAGCAAAACAAATATCAGCAGCAAGGAGATAGGCACGACCACGCCTAAGCGCTGCATGGCACGCTCTTGGTTTTCAAATTCACCCGACCAAGTGACGGCATAGCTATCAGCAATGGTGACGTTTTTCGCCACCCGGGCTTTCATGTCTGCCACCACCGAGCCCATGTCGCGACCTTTCACAAAAATGCCAATCGCCATGGTGCGACGCCCGGCTTCGCGCGCGATGTTCATGGCGCCGCTACCTTGACGTATCGTCGCCACGTTTTCAAGCGTCGCGTAGCCGCCCCCAGGCAATGCAATGGGCGTGGCGGGTAGGTTGATGACCGAGCGCCTATCGCCAGACAAGCGCAACACCACCGAGAATTTGCGCTCACCTTCCCAAATCTGCGTGGTCGCTCGTCCCGCCAGTGCGGACTCCACCACGTCTTGGATATCGCCCACGTTGAGCCCTAGGCGCGCGGCGCGGTCACGGTCAATGTCGATGATGAGTTGTGGCACTTCACCCAGTCGATCAATCTCTGCACGCTGCACGCCAACCACTTGCTTGAATTCGCGCTGCATGGCTTCGGTGGTGCGGCGTAACTCGTCTAAGTCGTCACCCGATACCTTCACCACAATTTGTCCTTTGATCTGCGAAATCGACTCCAGCACGTTGTCACGAATCGGCATAGAAAACGCGGGGTCCACGCCGGGAATCACCGCCAATTTTTGATCCATTTCTTCAATCAGCAATTCGCGTGTCATGCCTTTGCGCCATTCCTCGGCGGGCTTCACGTCCACAAAAACTTCGGCCATGCTGAGCGTCTTGGGGTCGGTGCCATCTTCGGGTTGACCGGCTTTGGAGACGACGGTGCGCACCTCAGGGATGGTCAAGAGTTGCATGCGCGCCTTGCGCAGTACCTTCGCCGCTTCTTCTTGGGACACGCTGGCGGGCATATCCCAGTTCACCCAAAACGTGCCCTCATTCAGCTCGGGCAAAAACTCTGACCCGAGGCTGGCTGCCGCCATGATGGAGAGCGCAAAGCCACTCAAGGCAAGGGCGACCACCTTCCGTGGTTTCTCCAGCGCCCAATTCAGCACGGGCTCGTACACGCGTTTAGCCCAAGACACCAAGCCGTTGTCACCGTGCGGAATGCCTTTGCGCAGCATCCAATAGGCCAACAAAGGCACCAAGGTGAGGGAGAAAATCAGTGAGCCGATTAAGGCGGTGGTGACGGACAAGGCCATGGGTTGGAAGATGCGCCCTTCGTGGCGTTGCAGAGCAAAGATGGGGATGTGTGCGGCGATGATGATCAGCATCGAGAACACGGTGGGGCGTCCCACCTCGCTCGCCGCGTTGGTGATCAAGGTGCGGCGTTCTTTCTCGTTCATGCCTTCGCCACGTTCGGCCAAGCGATGCATGATATTTTCAATCACGATCACCGCGCCGTCCACGATGATGCCGAAATCCATGGCGCCCAAGCTCAGCAAGTTCGCGGGCACACCCAAAATTTTCAAGCCCAAAAATGTGGATAACAAGGCCAGTGGAATCACCACCACCACGGCCAAGGAGGCGCGCATGTTCGACAAGAACAAATACAGCACCAAAGAAACCAAAAGTGCACCCTCAACCAAGTTCTTAAAAACCGTGGTGAGCGTTTTGCCCATTAACCACGTGCGGTCATAGAACGGAACGATTTGTACCCCTTTGGGCAACACGCGCTCGTTCAAGTCCATCAGTTTTTCTTTCACGCCCTTGAGTACAACGCTCGCGTTTTCGCCTTTGCGCATGATGACGATGCCTGTCACCACATCGTCGTCCAAGTCTTGTCCAACGGTGCCCAGGCGCGGCACCGCACCAATGCTGACGGTTGCCACATCGCGTACCAAGATCGGTGTGTTGCCGCGTGCGGTGACGACAATGCTCCCGATGTCTTGCGCCGAGTGCAGCAAACCAATGCCGCGAATGGCAAATTGTTGTGCGCCTTGCGCCACATAGCTCCCGCCCGCATTGGCGTTGCCGCGACCCATGGCCGCTTGCAAGTCTTGCAGCGTGAGCTTGTAGGCACGCAGCTTTTGCATGTCGGGTTGCACTTCGTATTGCTTGATGTAGCCGCCCATGCCCACCACGTCCGCCACCCCTGGGATTTGGCGCAAGGTGCGCTCCACGGTCCAGTCTTGGATGGTTCGCAGCTCGGTGGACGTTTTGCCATCCCCTTTGAGGCGGTAGCGCATCACCTCACCCACAGGCGTGGCATTGGGCATGACGTTGGCTTGTACGCCGGGGGGTAAGTCGACGCTGCTCAAGCGTTCGTTGACTTGTTGGCGCGCCAAATTCACTTCGGCCTTGTCGTCGTAGGTGACGACGGTGAAGGACAAACCAAACTGGGTGTGTGAGAAAACGCGAATCGAGTTGGGCAAACCCGAGAGGGCCACCTCGATAGGCAACGACACTTCTTTTTCTACTTCTTCCGCGGCGCGGCCGGGGTAGAGCGCAATCACCGTCACTTGTGTATCGGTGACATCGGGAAAAGCTTCTACCGATAGGTTTTTAAACGCGAACACGCCCGCCATGACAAAGAGCAGGGTGCCCAACAGAATGAACAGCGGCTGGTTCAGCGCATAGTGAATCAGTCGTTTCATTGGGATGCTGCTGTTTTGCTTGCGCCGGCAACGCTGGGGTCCGGTGTGTGTTGTTTGGCCTCGTCCTGCGCATTGCGAAATTCGCGTGCCAGTAACAAGCCGTTGTCCTTCACCACCCATTCACCGGCTTTCACGCCATCGACGATCAGCACTTCTTGCAATCCTTCGTAGCCCAGTTTGACGCGTCGTGGTTCAAACACGCCGGGCTCGGTTTGCACATAGGCCCAATGCTCGATACCCAGTAGCTGAACCGCGCTGGCAGGGACCAACACACCAGCTGCTAATTTGCGTTCTATCCGCGCCGTGCCGAGCATTTCGGCTTTCAGTTGGCGCTTGCTGTTGTCAATGACGGCACGCACTTTGATGGATCGTGTGTTGCTGTCGATGAAATCGCCCGTAGCTGAAATCTTGGCATCGAAGCTTTGACCCGGAAAGTTGGGCAGGGTCAGCGAAACTTTGGTTCCTGGTTTGAGCGACTCCGTGTCTGATTCGCGCGCATCAATTTGTAACCACAGCACGCTGGGGTCGCTCACCACAAATAATGCTTGGTTGCCGGGGCCACCCTGATCGGGGCGTACCTCTTGTCCTGCGCTGAGGTTGCGCTCCACCACCACACCGCGAATGTTGGCGCTCAATCCAAGCTGTTGATTCACCCCTTGCGTACTGCCATACATGCGTGTGCGCGATTGGGCCCGCGCTAACTCGGCCTTGGCGCGAAGTGCATCGGCCTCGGTCATGTCCAGCTCTTTGCGCGAGATCACATCCGCGTTAAACAGGGTTTGGTGGCGTGCCAGCGCACGCTCAGCCACTTGCGCATCGGCCAAGGCTTTGGCGGTGTCCGCTTGTGCGGCGCCAAATTCGGGTGAGGCGAGGGTGGCCAGCACCTGTCCAGCTTGCACGCTTTGGCCAATGTCTGCATGGAGTGACAGCACGCGGCCTGCGAAGGCGGGATAAATGCGTTGGGTACGTTCCTCGTTCCAGACCAGGCGCGCAGGCAGCTCAATGACCACGCTGTCTGCACTTTTGGCTTGGATGGCGCCCAACAAAGCCAGTTGGGGGTGGCCCGCAGGGAAACGAAGTTTTTGTCCTTGCACAATGGGCAAGGGTGCCGGTGGTTTGGTGTGTGTCTCGGGGTTGCTGAGGGTGTAGGCCAAGAAGGCCAATGCCACCAAACCCACCCCAGCGCTGTAGCGCTTGGTGGGTGTGTCTAGCAACTTTTGCAGGTTCTGTCGTATGCTCATGACCCTGTTTATCGTTCATCCTAGCTGACCAGCCCCTGACTTTTGCAGATCGAATTGAAGGCCAACGTTGCGAATTTTGCTGATTGAAGACGATGCTGTTTTACAAACGGTGATGTTGCGCAGCTTGACTGATGCGGGGCATCGCGTGGATGCGGCCAGCCACCTTGCGGAAGGTGCGCACTTTTGGAGCGTCCAGAGCTATGACGCCATCTTGTTGGATTTGAACTTGCCTTTGAGTGGTCGGCCGCAGGCCGCGCAAGGGAGTGGGTTGCAGCTGTTGCGCGACGCCCGCGCCCGGGGCGACCGCACCCCAGTTTTGGTGTTGACCGCACGCAACCGCACGGATGAGCGTATTGCTGGTTTGGACGCCGGCGCTGACGATTATTTGGGGAAGCCATTTGATTTGGATGAAGTGGAGGCGCGTCTGCGCGCACTGGTCCGTCGCTCGCAGGGCGTTGACGACGAAGTTCAGGTGGGCCGCCTGCGCCTTCATCGACAGCATCGCCGCGTGTTTCTTGACGGCGCCGACTTGGCCTTGCCTGCACGCGAGTTCGAGGTTCTGTGTGAACTCATGACGCCGCCAGGCCGTGCCGTCAGCAAGCGTGTGTTGTCCGAG
>CANGML010000104.1 GCA_947454585.1 Comamonadaceae bacterium | reverse complement strand
CCTGGCTATTGAGTCCATCTACTGACCTATGACACATCCTTTCTGGCCCACCTGCGGCTACACGCTGCTCACGCACAACGAAACGGGCCACTTGGTGGTGACGGACGATTTTTTGCGGTTTTTGCTAGAGCGCCCAGAGCTCGCGCCCATTGCCGATTCCTGCGTTTCTGAAGTGGCTTTGCATCACAGCCTCTTGGCGCAGCCCCGCCGCGACGTGTCGGCGCAAGATTTGGCAATGTTGGCTGACAAGGATGCCGCCGACAACTACGCGGTGTGGTTGCGTTTTCGCCAGCGCATCACCACACTGCCCACCCTCGAGGCCAGCTACCTGGCCTTGTTCAAAGGCGAGGGCGTGGATGTGCCACCGATGTTGGTGCAGCAGCTCACACAGGTCTTGCTGCGCCATGTGTTGGGGGATGCATCCACGGCCATGCAGGCGCGCGCTGCTGAGATGCTGATGCACACCCAAAAAATAACCGTGCTCGAAGACGGCGCGGTCATGGCGGCAGATGACGACACCGTCGAACGCCATGCCACCCAAAGCGGATTTGGTTCGATTGGCGAGTTGCTCAAGCAAGGCGGCATCAAGCTACGCAGCGTGGATTTGGATGTGCTCAACGAAGACAACCAAGACGCCTACTGGCCCCGCAGCGAAAGCTTTGATTGGGTGGTCAGCCTGAACCGTGGTCAGCCCGCGTTGAACGCGCTTTGCGAGGTGATGGCCAAGTGGGTGCAGCACTTCTTGGGCGTGCAGGTGCGCATCCAAACCGAGCGCGAGATCAACGACGACCACTGGGTCTGGCATGTGGGCCTGGACGCGCAAGCGAGTGGTGTGCTGAACGACCTGTACCAAGGCAAAGAGGTCGACGCTGAGCGTATGGAGCGACTGCTGTGTTTGTTCAAACTAGAGTTTGAAGAGCCCAACGACATGTTGGCCGAGGTGCGTGGCAAGCCCGTCTATTTGGCAATGGCAGTGGATGCCAACCAGCGGCTCAAGTTGAAACCGCAAAACTTGTTGCTGAACTTGCCGCTGGCGAAACGGTCCTGACTATGCATCAAGGCCGTTCAGTGAAGGCCTATCCATGGGTCCAGCCACTGACTTGTACAAAAACACCGCGCGCGTGATGTCAGTGACCCAAACCAAGCCATCACCCATTTGGCCAATCTGCGCCGTGTGAACAATCAAGTCCACGATGCTGTCGCAGATCTCGTCAGGCGCGACGATTTCAATGCGCACTTTGGGCGTGTAGTCGGTCAGCTCTTCTTTTAAATTCGCCGGACTATGCAAGCTGGGGGCCGAGCAGCCCTCCGCCTTGCTCACGGTCATGCCCGGAAAGCCGGGCAGGTTGCGCAGCTTTTCGCGCAGTGTCGCTAACTTAGAGGGGCGGATGATGGCTTTGATTTCTTTCATGGGTTTTTCTCATTCAAGCTTCGGCATCTTTTTCATCAAACCAGTGATAAATCGTCGGTACCACCACCAGCGTCAGGAGGGTGCAGGTGATCAAGCCACCAATCACCACGATGGCCAACGGCCGCTGAACTTCCGAGCCTGGGCCGTCTGAGATGAGAAACGGAATCAGACCCAGCATGGCCACGGTGGCCGTCATCATCACGGGACGGAAGCGTTGGCGTGCGCCTTCCAGTACCGCCTCTTTGACCGACATGCCGCCCTCGCGCAAACTGCGGATGTATGACACCAACACCACGCCATTGAGCACCGCAATGCCCCACAAGGCAATGAAGCCCACTGAGGCCGGCACGGACAAGTATTCGCCAGCGATGAACAGGCCCAGCACGCCACCAATGGAAGCAAACGGCAGCACCGTGATGATGAGCGTGGCGAACTTGACCGAATTGAACAACAAGAACAGCAAAAAGAAAATCGCTGCCACCGTGATCGGCACGATGATTTTCAAGTGACCCAAAGCGCGTTCCATGTTTTGGAACTGGCCACCCCATTCCAAGTAATAGCCTTCAGGGAGCTTCACTTTTTCACCGACCTTCGCCTGTAGTTCGGTCACAAAGCTTCCGAGGTCACGGTCTTTCACGTTGATACCCACAACGATGCGGCGCTTCGCCATTTCGCGCGAAATTTGTGCGGGCCCGTCTAAGACTTGAATCTTGGCGACGTCGTCTAAACGGGCTTGCGCGCCGTTGGCTGAGCTCAAGATGATGTTGGAGATGGCTTCGATGTTGTCGCGAAAACGCTCAGGCAAACGTACCACGGCAGAGAAGCGACGCTCGCCTTCAAATACCTCGGACGCGACTTTGCCGCCTATCGCGGTTTCGATCATGTCGTTCACATCCGACACGTTCAGCCCTAGGCGGGCAATGGCCTGGCGGTCAATGTCGATTTGTAAATACTGTTGCCCCGAAATACGCTCCACGCGCAAGTCTTGTGCGCCTTGGATGGTTTGCGCCACTTTGGCAATTTGGTTGGCCACTTGTTTCAGTTCGTCTAGGTTGTCGCCAAACACCTTGACGGCAATGTCAGAACGCACGCCAGTCACCATTTCATCGACGCGGTCAGAGATGGGTTGCGCCATCACAATTTGCACGCCAGGCAGGGCTGTGAGCTTTTCACTCATGGCTTTGGTGATGTCGGTTTGGTCCCAGCCCGAGGGCCATTCGCTGCGGGGTTTCAAGCTCACGATGGGGGTGGACTCGTTCACGCTTTGCGGGTCGGCGGGCGATTCGCCGCGGCCTAAGCTAGAAATGGCCGACTTCACACCGGGCACCGTCATGATCAGCTTCATCGCCTGCATTTCCATCTTGATGGATTCGTTCAGCGAGATGTTCGGCACACGGTTGATACCGGGGACGATGGAGCCTTCTTTCATTTCAGGGATGAATGCCGTCCCTAAGAACGGCAACACCATGACCGCCAGGGCAAACGAAGCCAGCGACGCCTGCACCGTGCGCTTTTGGTTCGACATGGCTAAATCCAGCAACTTCAAATAGCGTGACTTGAGCGCTTTGATCAGCCGCGTATCGTGGTCGCCATCGCCCTGTGGGGGCTTGAGCAAATAAGACGACAACACAGGCGATAAGGTCATCGACAGCACCAGTGACACGGCCAAGGCGATCGCGATGGTGTAGGCGAGGGGTGCAAACATCTTGCCTTCCATGCCTTGTAAAGTCATCAGGGGCAAGAAGACCAAGATGATGATGCCCACACCAAAAATCACCGGCGTGGCTACCTCGAGCACGGCGTTCAAAATGCCACGCACCTTGCTTTCACCCAGCTCTGCCGCGCGACCTAAGCGGGCGTAGGCGTTTTCCACAACCACCACCGAGCCGTCCACCATCAAACCAATCGCGATGGCCAAGCCGCCCAATGACATCAGGTTGGCCGAGATGCCCAGCTTGTTCATGGCCATGAAGGTCAGCAAGGGCGTGAGCACCAGCGTGGCGACGACGATGAGTGAGGAACGCACATCGCCTAAAAATAAGAACAACACGATCACTACCAACACCACGCCTTCAATCAGCACTTTGGTGACGGTCCACAAGGCCGCATCGACCAGTTCGGATCGGTCGTAATAGGGCACGACTTTGAGTTCGCTGGGAAGCATGCCTCGGTCGTTGATTTCTTTCACGCGAGCTTTGATGCGTTTGACCACTTCTTTGGCATTGCCGCCAGTCATCATCATCACGATGCCGCCCACGGCTTCCGTTGTGCCGTTTTTGATGACGGCACCTTGACGCACAGCGGAACCAAGATTGATGTCCGCCACATCACGCATGTAGACCGGCGTTCCGTTGATTTCTTTCAGCACAATTTGGCCAAGGTCGCCCACACCTTGAACCAAGCCCACACCACGAATTAAATATTGTTCAGAAGCTTGCGGTAGGACCCCGCCGCCTGAGTTGGCGTTGTTGCGCGAGACGGCGTTGTAGACCTCCGAGAGACTGATCTTGTAATGACGTAAACGCTCGGGGTTGACCAGCACATGGTATTGCTTGACGAAGCCCCCTTGCGAGTTGATTTCAGCCACACCAGGAATCGAACGCAACAAAGGGCGCAGCACCCAGTCTTGCACCACGCGCCGCTGGGTGAGCTCTTCTTCGCTGAGCTCACGTTTTCCGTCGCTGGGGTGCTCCAGCGTGTATTGGTACACCTCACCCAAGCCAGACGAGACGGGACCGAGCACGGGCGTGATCCCTTGGGGTAGACGTTGGCTCACCTCCATCAGTCGTTCCATCACCAACTGGCGTGCAAAGTACACGCTGGTGCTGTCGGTGAAGACCAAGGTGATGAGTGACAAACCCGGCTTGTTGAGCGAGCGCAACTCGGTCAGACCTGGCAAGCCTGTCATGGCCACTTCGATGGGGACGGTGGCAAAGCGTTCGACTTCTTCTGGAGACCTGCCCGGCGCTTCAGTGGCAATTTGCACTTGGACGTTGGTCACGTCTGGAAAAGCATCGACTGACAATTTGGTCGCTGCATGCAAACCGAATACCAGCAGCATGACGGCTATGACGCACACCACCAAGCGCTGTTTGAGCGCACCACGTACGAGCGATTCCAGCATGGCTTAACCCCCGTTGTCCATCTCTTTGAGGTTGCGATGGTTGTTCAGGTGAAACGCCCCTTCAGAGACGATGCGCATGCCCGGTGTTAAGCCATCCAAGACGACACGCAGACCGCTGTGTTCAGCCGCCAAGGTCACGGGGGTGAGCCGATAGCGTTTGTCTGCCTCTTGCACAAACACATGGTCAGCATCATCTTGGCGAACCACAGCCGAAATTGGAATGACTAATCGCTTGACGGGTGTCGATTCAATCAGCATGGACGCCAACATCGAGGGTTTCAACCGGCCGCTTTTGTTGTCAAGCGCCGTCCTGACCAACACCGTGCGCGATTCAGGGTTGACGGTTTGGCCTACGTAGATCAACTTGCCCTCGAGTTTTTCATGACCCAGAGCGGGAACTTCGATGCTGACCGATTGCCCCACCTTGACTTGTCCCACCTGTTGCTCGGGCACTTGCGCCACCGCCCAAACACGGCTGAGGTCTGCCACGGCAAACATCACATCAGAGGCTTGCACCACTTGGCCTGCTGCAATTTTTCGCTCAACCACCACGCCCTTGATGGTGGCCATGACGCTGGCCACTGAATCAATCGTGCCCGTGTTGGCCAGCCGTTCAATTGATGAGGGGCTCACCCCTAAGACGCGCAATTGATCTTGTGCCGCTCGGGTTTCTGCGACGGCAATTTCATATTCGCTCTCTCGTCGTTGAAACTCGGCCGCGCTGATGACGTCGGATTGAAACAAGGTTTTGGCCCGTTCCATGTTGCGTCGGTGCAGCTCTTTTTCGGACCTTGCTTTGAGATAAGACAACTGCGCGCCCGATAACTCACTGCTGTTGATCAACGCCAAGGTGTCCCCCTTGTCCACGACTTGACCCAGGGTGGCTTGAATCTGTGTCACACGGCCCGTCACACTCGAGCCAATTCGTGTGAGCGCTTGTTCATCGAAATCGATTTGTCCTGCGACCCGGATGGTGTCGGACACGTCTTGACTGACTACTTCTGTGATCTGAAGTTGCGCTTGCAAGCTGTCGGTGGCCATCACACGCAGGGCATCGCTTTGCGCATTGCTCGCTTCTTGAACTGTTGCCTTTTTGCAGGCTGACAAAGCCAGGACGCTCGCGATCAGCACAGCGGTCAAGGCAGGATGGCTTCGTGGTTTCATGGGGATGATGTAAGGGCGTGTGTGGTTAAGGGGTTGTTGCGCGCAGACGTTCAATTTCAGACCAGGCGCTGGCCAGCTCGAACTGTGCAGTGATCAGTTCATTCCGCGCCACGCGATAAACGCGTTGGGCGTCCATCACTTCTAAAAAGCTTTTTTCGCCCGCCTTGTAGGCCAACTCTGCAATGCGCAGTGCGTTGGCGGCTTGGCTCACGATGCCGCCCTCAAGGGCAACGACTTGCGCGTTGGCAATGCCATATTGCTGGTATGCCGACTCCAGTGACTGCAGCAAGTAAAACTCTTGATAGGCCAGTTGGTTGTCTGTTTGTGAGAGTTTGGCAGCGGCCTCGCCGATAGGGCCACCACGCCAGTCCCATAAAGGCAAATTCATCGCCAGGCCTATGCGTTTGCTGCGCCAGTCGGGGTCTTGTTCTTGGTCGGCACGCAGCGCAAATTTGGGAAAGCGAAGAGCCTTTTCGCCGCTCAATTGACGATCGAGCTGTTGGCGCTCAGCGCGTGTGCGTTGCAACTCAGGGTTGGATTTGAGCACCTCATCGCGGATGGATGCGAAGGGTGCAGGCGCCGTAAAAGCATGGGTTTGCTCTTGCACTTCATAGGTCTCGGGCAGTTGTACCCCTACCAAGGCACGCAAAGCGCCACGTGCCTGGCCCACACGCAAACCGGCGGACTCTTGCATTTTTTGGGCGTTCAGCAATTCGGCGTT
>CANGML010000103.1 GCA_947454585.1 Comamonadaceae bacterium | reverse complement strand
GGTCAATATGCTTACCGCGACCGCCGCACCAAAAAGCGTGTGTTCCGTCAGCTGTGGATCGCCCGTATCAATGCGGCTGCACGTCAGTGTGGTCTGACTTACAGCCAATTCGCCAACGGCCTGAAAAAGGCAGCGATCGAAATCGACCGCAAGATGTTGGCCGACTTGGCTGTTCACGACATGGCTGCTTTTACCAGCATCGTGAATCAAGTCAAAGCCAAATTGGCAGCTTGATAGCCAAGGGTTAACCACCCACGAGTAAAGGGGTTGGGGCTACACAGCTTCAATCCCTTTTTTGTTGTCTCATTTCCTAAATTCTTATGAACGAGTTGGACTCTCTGGTCGCCAGTGCCCAGGCCCTGTTTGCACAAAGCACCACACCGGCTGATCTTGAAAACGCCAAAGCCCAGTTCTTGGGCAAGTCAGGCCGCATCACCGAGATGATGAAGGGCATGGCTGCTTTGAGCGTGGAGGAAAAGAAATCGACCGGTGCTGCCATCAACGTGGCCAAGCAAGCAATTGAAGCGGCGCTCACAGCGCGTCGCCAAGCCTTGGCTGATGCCGAACTCGAGACCCAACTCAAAGCCGAAGCGCTCGACGTGACCTTGCCGGGGCGCACCCGCATGACGGGTGGCTTGCACCCCGTGTCGATCACGCTCGAACGTGTCGAAGCCATCTTTGGTTCGATGGGGTTTGCAGTGGCCCAAGGCCCAGAGATCGAAACTGACTGGTTCAACTTCACCGCGCTCAACACGCCTGAAGACCATCCCGCACGTTCCATGCACGACACCTTCTATGTGGAAGGTGGCAGTACCGAAGCGCCTAATTTGTTGCGCACCCACACCAGCCCCATGCAGGTGCGCTACGCGGTGCAACACGTCAAGCGTTACCAAGTGCGTCTGGATGCTGGTCAAGGCATGCCCGAAATTCGCGTCATCGCGCCCGGCCGCACCTACCGTGTGGACAGCGATGCCACCCACTCGCCCATGTTCCACCAATGCGAAGGCTTGTGGATTGGCGAGAACGTGAGCTTCAAAGACCTCAAGGTGGTCATCACCGATTTTTGTCGCACCTTCTTTGAGAGTGATGACTTGGTGTTGCGCTTCCGCCCCAGTTTCTTCCCCTTCACCGAGCCCAGCGCTGAGATTGATATCCAGTTCCAAAGCGGCGCGTTGGCAGGCCGTTGGCTCGAAGTGGGGGGCTCAGGCCAAGTGCACCCGAACGTGGTGCGCAACATGGGCCTCGACCCAGAGAGATTCATTGGCTTTGCCTTTGGCATGGGCATGGACCGTTTCACCATGCTGCGTTACGGCGTGAACGATTTGCGCTTGTTCTTCGATGGCGACATTCGCTTCTTGAGCCAGTTCCAATAATTTCACGCACACACGAGTTTCATCATGCAATTTCCCGAATCCTGGTTGCGCGAATTTTGCAACCCCTCACTAACGACCCAAGAGTTGGCCGACACCTTGACCATGGCTGGTTTGGAGGTGGAAGAACTCCAGCCCGTGGCACCGCCTTTCACAGGTATCGTCGTGGGTGAAATCAAAGAAGCCGTGCAGCATCCCGATGCGGACCGCTTGCGCATCTGCCAAGTGGATGTGGGGCAGGGCGCCTTGCTCAACATCGTGTGCGGCGCTCCCAATGCGCGCGTGGGGATCAAAATCCCCTGTGCCACTGTCGGCGCGGAGCTACCACCCGGTGAGGACGGCAAGCCCTTCAAAATCAAAGTCGGCAAGTTGCGCGGCGTGGAGAGCCAAGGCATGTTGTGCTCGGCTAAAGAACTGAAAATTGCCGATGACCACGGTGGCTTGTTGGAGTTGCCAGCCGATGCGCCGTTGGGTCAAAACATTCGCGCGTATTTGAACCTCGACGACACCTTGTTCACTTGCAAGCTCACGCCCAATTTGGCGCATTGCTTGAGCGTCTATGGCATTGCCCGTGAAGTGTCCGCCCTCACCGGCGCGCCCTTGAAGGCGCCCACATTTCCCAGCATCGCCGCGACAACTAAAGACACCTTGGCTGTCAAGATCAGCGCGCCAGATTTGTGCGGCCGTTTCTCCGGCCGTGTGGTGCGTGGTGTCAATACCCAAGCCCAAACCCCTGCCTGGATGGTGAACCACTTGGCTCGCTGCGGCCAACGCAGCGTCAGCCCCTTGGTCGACATCTCCAACTACGTGATGTTCGAGTTGGGCCGTCCTTCGCATATTTTTGATCTCGACAAAATTCAAGGGGGTTTGGAGGTGCGCTGGGGCAAAGCGGGTGAACAGCTCAAACTCTTGAACGGCAACACCGTCACCGTCGACGACAAAGTGGGCGTGATCGCTGACGCGCATCAAGTGGAGTCCCTCGCCGGCATCATGGGTGGCGACGCCACAGCGGTGAGTGATGAAACACAAAACATTTACATCGAGGCCGCATTTTGGTGGCCCAAGGCCATCGCCGGTCGCTCACGCCGCTTCAACTTCAGCACCGATGCGGGCCACCGCTTTGAGCGAGGGGTTGATCCCGAGTTGACGGTGGAGCACATCGAGCGCATCACGCAATTGGTGATCGATATTTGCGGCACCCCCCACACCACGGTGGGCCCGATTGACGACCAGCGCGTCAACATGCCAGTGGCCAAGCCTGTCACGCTGCGCGTGGCACGTGCAGAAAAAATAATTGGCATGCCTTTGACTCAGCAACGCGTGGCTGACGCTTTGCGCGGCTTGGGCTTGCCTGTGACCGAAGCGTCGGGTGATGCCACCTCTGGTGGCGGGACCGTCACCGTGCAGCCGCCTTCGTTCCGCTTCGATTTGCAAATCGAAGAAGACCTAATCGAAGAAGTAGCGCGCATGGTGGGTTACAACCACCTGCCCACCACGCCACCGTTAGCCCCCATCACGGCCAGTGTGCGTGCGGAGGCTGAACGCAGCCCACACGCGTTGCGCCACCACTTAGCCGCCTTGGGTTACCAAGAAACCATCAACTACAGCTTTGTGGATGCGCGTTGGGAACACGAGTTGGCAGGTAACGCCAACCCCATCAAGTTGCTCAACCCCATCGCGAGCCACATGAGCGTGATGCGCTCCACCTTGTTGGGCTCCTTGCTCAACGTGGTGAAGTTCAACGTGGATCGCAAAGCCTCACGCGTGCGTGTGTTTGAAATGGGCCGCGTGTTTCACAAAGACCTCTCCGTGCAAAACACCGATACGACCGTGCAAGGGTTTGATCAGCCCATGCATGTGGCGGGTATGGCTTTTGGCAGTGCAACGCCTTTGCAATGGGGCACCCATGAGCAAGCGGCAGACTTCTTTGACGTGAAAGCAGATGTCGAGGCCTTGCTGGCGCCTGCTGTGGCCCTGTTTGAGCCTGCCGAACATCCTGCCATGCACCCTGGCCGCTGCGCCAAGGTGTTGGTAAACGGCAAAGCCGTTGGCCATGTGGGGGAGCTTCACCCACGCTGGCGTCAAGGCTGGGACTTGACACAAGCGCCCGTGATGTTTGAACTTTCACTCGATGCGGTGTTGCACCGCAACATCCCAAAGTCGACCGGCGTGGCTAAGTTTCCCAATGTGGAGCGTGACATTGCGGTCATCGTCAAAGACAGTGTCACCCACGCGCAGTTGATGGCTGCGGTGCACGCGGCTAAGACACAAGGCATGCTGCGCCATGCGGTGTTGTTTGATGTCTACCGTCCCAAGGCGGAGAGCGCTGCCATGGCGATGGATGAAAAGAGCTTGGCGGTTCGCCTCACGCTCAACAGTGATGAAGCGACCTTGAACGATGCGCAAATCGAGGGCGTGGTTCAGGCCGTGGTCGCCGAGTTGACTACCCAAGTCGCTGCGCGTTTGCGTGCTTGATGTTGATACGTTAAAAAGAGAAACCTATGGAACTTTCTTTTGAGAGCCTTGAAACGCCTGCGCTGACCAAAGCACAGTTGGCTGATTTGTTGTTTGAACAAATTGGTTTGAACAAGCGCGAGTCCAAAGACATGATCGATGCCTTCTTTGACCTCATCGCGCAAAGTCTGGTTGAAGGCACAGATGTCAAAATTTCTAGCTTCGGCAATTTCCAAATTCGCACCAAAGCGCCTCGCCCTGGGCGTAACCCGCGCACAGGGGAATCCATCCCCATTGAGGCGCGTCGGGCAGTGACTTTTCATGCCAGTCACAAGCTCAAAGAACAAATTCAAGGCGACGGTAATTCCAAAGTAGACAACTAGTCTAAAAAGAGGCCTCCGGCCTCTTTTTTTATTCACAAATCATGGCATAGATGTGATTCGGGCCGAATCTTCGTGTAACCTCTGCGCTCCCGTTTACAAGCTACTGATTTTCATGGAGAAATCCCTCCCGCCCATTCCAGCAAAACGCTACTTCACCATTGGTGAAGTCAGCGAGCTTTGTGGCGTCAAGCCACATGTGCTGCGCTATTGGGAGCAGGAGTTCACGCAGTTGCGCCCCATGAAGCGTCGCGGGAACCGTCGCTATTACCAGCACCACGAAGTGCTGATGATTCGTCGCATCCGTGACCTCTTGTATGACCAAGGTTTCACCATCACAGGTGCGCGCAACAAGCTTCAAGAATTGGTGCAAACAGAGCGCGATCGTCGTCGTGGTGGTGAGTTGATCGATATTGATTTACCCGATCACGATGGTATCGACGATGACCGGGTGGGCGATCATTTTGCAGCGTTGGAGCAACCACCGCTGACCTTGAATAGCAGCGAAGAAGACGTTCAAATCTTGCGCAAAGAGCTGTCACAAATTCGCGATTTACTGACTGAGCTGCATTGAGTGGCGTTATAATTTAAGCCTGATTCGGTGTGTGGCGCAGCCTGGTAGCGCACTTGCATGGGGTGCAAGGGGTCGAAGGTTCGAATCCTTTCACACCGACCATTAGACAGTTGAAAGACCTTTAAGGAGCAATTCTTAAAGGTCTTTTTCATTGCGCAATCAAGCAGTCACGCATCTAAGGGTTGCACACATCACACCATCTTGGATCTGCTGATTTTTCAGTGCTCAGTATTTCTTCCGTGTGCTGACAATGGTTGCAACCCATCTTGAATGACACCGGCAAGTTCGTTGTGTTGCCGCACAGTTGACATGGCAAGCCAGAGGTGTGCCCTGTCTTGGCGAACCCTGGCGAGGTGCAATGTGGGCAAATCGATTGAAACTTTTGGATCAGATCTTGCACGGCACGCTGAATCATGACTTGTCGTGTGGGGTGACAAAACGACCTGTGATCATGTTCAACATAAACACGCCCATTGCTCGATTGGTTCTGACAGTCTATGAAGGCTTGTCTTAAGTGATCCCAGTCAGCAATGCCCTTATGAATTCTCAGATCTGATTCAGATTGAGGTCTCAGAATCAAGTGATGCGCAGGGAAGTCCGCATTTTTTGCAAAACTTTCTAACTCTGAAAGCGTATGAATGGCATTGTGCAAACTCAGCGTCGGACCTTGCGCGATGCCGATCACTTCAAACTCAGATTTTGTGTCTAGCCATAAAACGATTTCAATATTCCAAGGCACCAGGCCACCCAAGGGATCCGGAATGAATGCGCCCTCGCTCGCAATGGCTATGGGTAAGTTCGAGAGCGCGGCGCCGATGCGGGCTTTTTGCCGCGCAGTTTCAATTTGATTGTCTAGCCGCTTGACTTCACCACTGAAGGTGCCGAGTTGATCGGTGTCATAGCCCTCGATTCGCCTGACTTTGCAGCCTAAGAAGGGCTCAAGAAGAGGGGCGACCAAGGTCTCTTTTCCGTGCTGTGTGAGGAATGCCGCTGTTTGGCCTGCGTAACGTGTTTGCATGGGATTAACCGAGGATCCGCTGTGCACATTCAGCGTACAGAGGGATGCCAAATAAGATGTTGAGGGGGAAGGTCACCCCAAGCGAGAGGCTGAAATAAAGCGAGGGGTTGGCTTCAGGGAGGGCGTAGCGGAGAACAGCGGGTACCGCAATGTAAGAGGCGCTGGCGGCGAGCACCATCAACAGCGTGGTGTCTCCTTGCGGTAAGCCGAGCGCCCAGCCCAAGAGCAATGCAATACCCGCATGCGTCAAAGGACCCAGCACCGCATAGCCAATCAGCCATGGAGGTTGCTGTTTAATTTGTGGAAAGTTTCTGGCCGTCATCAACCCCATGTCCAACAGAAAAAATGACAACATGCCTTTGAACAAGTCGCCAGAAAACGGTTGCATGGCCGCTTGTCCCGTCTCGCCCGTCACGAGTCCAATGACCATGGCACCCAACAGCAGCAGTTGAGCGCCATCGGTAAATGACTCGTGGAGTATCTTGCGCAGTGATGCGCTGGATGGCTGATCAAGCGTGTTCTGGTCGCCACTTTTTTGCCTTAAGGTGTTGGCAAAAATGACCGCCAAGATGATGGCGGGTGACTCCATCAGAGCCATCGCGGCGGCCATGTGACCGCCATAAGTAATCTGGTTGTGCTCTAAATATT
>CANGML010000102.1 GCA_947454585.1 Comamonadaceae bacterium | reverse complement strand
GCACGTACAACAACTATTACGAATTCGGCACCGACAAAGCGGACCCCGCCAAATACGCCCATACCTTGCAAACCAAGCCGTGGACGGTTGAGGTCGAAGGGCTTGTCAAAAAACCTGGGCGCTTGGATTTGGATGATTTGCTCAAGCTCAGCCCCATGGAAGAGCGTATCTACCGCATGCGCTGTGTCGAAGGCTGGTCCATGGTGATTCCTTGGGTGGGCTATTCCTTGGCTGAACTGATCAAACGTGTGGAGCCTTTGGGCAATGCCAAGTATGTCGAATTCATCACCCAAGCCGACCCCAAAACCATGCCTGGTGTGCGCTCGCGCGTGCTCGATTGGCCTTACGTCGAAGGCCTGCGCATGGACGAGGCGATGCACCCGCTGACGCTGTTGAGCTTTGGCATGTATGGCGAAGTGCTGCCTAACCAAAACGGTGCCCCTGTGCGTTTGGTGGTGCCGTGGAAATATGGCTTCAAGAGCGCCAAGAGCTTGGTGAAGATTCGGTTTGTCGAGAAGCAACCCATCAACTCCTGGGGCCGCTCTGCGCCGCAAGAGTATGGGTTTTATTCCAATGTGAACCCCCAAGTCGACCACCCGCGCTGGAGCCAAGCCAGTGAGCGACGCATTGGCGAAGATGGCTTGTTCGCCAAAAAGCGCAAGACCTTGATGTTCAATGGCTACGAGCAGCAAGTGGGACAGCTTTACGCAGGCATGGACCTCAGCAAGTTGTATTGAGGTGACCGCGTTGCTTCGCCAAGCCCTGCAGCATCGGAGCTTCAAGTGGGTGGCGTGGCTGCTCTGCGTGATGCCGTTTGTTTGGCTGGTGTGGGGTGCCGCGAACGATGCCTTAGGCGCCAACCCCGCTGAGTATTTGATTCGCGCCACTGGCGACTGGACCTTGCGCCTGCTGTGCGTGACTTTGGCGGTGACCCCTTTGCGTGTGCTGTGTGGCTTACCCGAGTTGGCCAAGCTACGGCGCATGTTGGGCTTGTTCACCTATTTTTATGTCGTGATCCATTTGCTCTGTTACAGCTGGTTGGACATGGGTTTTGAGTGGACGGACATCGCGAGCGATATTGCAAAGCGCCCTTTCATTTTGGTGGGCTTTAGCGCCTTTTTGCTGCTCACGCCTTTGGCGTTGACCTCCTTTAACCGAGCGATTCGGTGGC
The DNA here is from genome assembly GCA_947454585.1 of Comamonadaceae bacterium. Classification (GTDB taxonomy): domain Bacteria; phylum Pseudomonadota; class Gammaproteobacteria; order Burkholderiales; family Burkholderiaceae_C; genus Limnohabitans. Next base: position 5,308 of record CANGML010000102.1, on the reverse strand, counting down.
TAGGTGCTAAGCGTTGGCAGTGGTTGCACCGACTTGTTTATCTGGTCGCTGGGTTGGCGGTGTTGCATTTTTTTTGGATGCGGGCGGGGAAGAACAACTTTGCTGAGGTGTTGGTGTATGCCTTGGTTTTGGGTGCGTTGTTGCTGTTTCGCTTGCGTGGATTTGTTGGTAAGCGGCTGTCTGGCTTCACTCGCTGATGCGGCTATGGGTGTGCGGCCCCTTCCTCATACTGGGGTACCAGAAATCGTCAGGGGCCGCACACCCATAGCCACATCGGATTTGGGCCCGCCAATCTGTTTCCGCTTCCAGTATTGCGTTGACCCGCGCTCGAAGCCACGGCGAGCAGTCAGCGCCTGACTTGGCGACATTCGTCGCGCAGCGATGGGAGCCATGTCAGGTGCTGGCTGATCGTCGTGGTGAAGCGAACTAAGCAAGCCACGAAAACAACAGCTTAACGAACCAGCAACTCGCCAGCCATTTGGTCGGCGGCCGTCTCACGACGACGAATCACATGCGCTTGGGTCCCGTCGACCAAAATCTCCGCCGCACGACCACGCGTGTTGTAGTTGCTCGACATCGCCATGCAGTAAGCACCTGTCGACAACACCGCCAACAAATCGCCTGATTGCACCGTGAGTTGTCGGTCGCGGCCTAACCAGTCGCCGCTTTCGCACACCGGGCCCACCACATCGTAGGTCACCGCCTCGCCTGCACGTGCTGTCACAGGCACGATTTGGTGAAAGGCTTCGTACATCGCGGGGCGAGGCAAGTCGTTCATGGCGGCATCGACGATGCAAAAGTTTTTTTGCTCACCGAGCTTCAAGTAAAGCACCTCGGTCAAACACACGCCGGCATTGCCGACGAGAGAGCGACCGGGTTCAATCATCAGCTGGCGCTGGCCATAACCGCGGGCGTCGAGTTTGGCCAGCAACTGCGCCCACAGCGCATCTGCAGCAGGGGGGGTGTCGCCGTTGTAGTTGATGCCCAGGCCGCCACCAAAGTCGATGTGGTGAATCGCAATGCCCGCTGCTTCAATGGCTTGCACCAGGTCGAGTACACGGTCCATCGCATCCAAGTAGGGGGTGGATTCCGTGATTTGCGAGCCAATGTGGCAGTCAATGCCCGTCACTTGCAAGCCGGGCAGACGGGCGGCGCGTTGGTAAGTGGCCAGCGCTCGCTCGTGGGCCACACCAAACTTGTTGCCTTTGAGTCCCGTGGAAATATAGGGATGGGTTTTGGCATCCACATTGGGGTTGACGCGAATGCTGATGGGCGCGCGCTTGCCCATGCTTTGGGCCACATCGCTCAGCACGTCCAGCTCGGCCTCGCTCTCCACGTTGAAGCAGGCAATGCCCACGTCCAATGCTTTGCGCATTTCCGCGCGTGTTTTGCCTACGCCCGAGAAGATGACTTTGGAGGCATCACCGCCAGCCGCGATGACGCGGTCGAGCTCGCCGCCTGAGACGATGTCAAAACCACAGCCTGCTTGCGCAAACACTTGCAGCACAGCCAAGGACGAATTGGCTTTCATGGCATAGCAGATGCGGGCCTTGCGTCCGGCAAAGCCACGTTGGTAGGCTGCCAAGGCGCTGAGCATGGCGGCTTTGGAATACACAAACAAAGGGGTGCCATGGGTGTGCGCAAGGTCAGCCAGCTTGACGCCTTCCAAATACAAATCCTGGTGTTGTGTGGCCACAAAAGGCGCACCGGCAAGCGTGGTGTATGTCATCAGACGACTCTTTAAAAATTAACGGCCCGTTGCAGCAGAAGCCGCAGCAGAGGCGGGTGTCGCAGCGGGGCTAGCAGCAGGCGTGGCGACCGGCGTGGCAGCAGAGCCCGGTAATTGGCGACGCACGATGTCGGGCAAGGTCGCGCGTTGTTTGAACTCTGGGTCGTTGGGCATATATAAATTGCCTTTTTGACCGCAGGCACTCAGCACCAGCGCGGCGCACAATGCAGTGGCCACAGCCACACGAAGGCTGAAGCCCCTGACTAAAATCTTTTGTTCAATACCCATGGCGTAAATTGTAATGACCGATCTCGAATTCTTAGACCGCGCAGAACTGCTGCTCAAAGCCGTTGAATTGGCGTGCGACCGCATCAACGATGAGGGCGAGGCTGACATCGACAACCAACGTGTGGGCGGCATGATCACGCTGACGTTCGAGAACCGCAGCCAACTCATCATCAATTTGCAAAAGCCGCTGCACGAGGTGTGGCTGGCGGCGCGTTCGGGGGGTTATCACTTCAAGTTCGATGGCCAGCAATGGGCTGATACCAAGGGCCAAGGCGAATTTTTTGAGCGCTTAAGCCAGGACGCCAGCGCCCAAACGGGGCTGGCGCTGACCTTCACAGCCTGAGCGCTTAGTTTTTGAACAGATCGAGAATTCTTTTTTTCTCGTCGTTGGCAGGGAGTTGCTCACTGCTACCCGCATTGGCTTTGTTGTCCAGCCCCAAGCTGCTGACGCCGCCGCCTCGGCTGAACTCGGTGTAGACCCAGTCGCCGCTTTCATGCGACAAGCCGGCTGGCGGCACGGGTTCAGCAATGGGCACATTTTGCAACGCATGTTGCATGTAGCTGATCCACACGGGCAAGCTCAAACCGCCGCCGGTTTCGCGGTCGCCCAGTTTGCGGGGGGTGTCATAGCCAATCCAAGTCACCGCCGTCAGCGTGGGGTGGTAGCCCGCAAACCAAGCATCCATCGAATCGTTGGTCGTTCCTGTTTTACCGTAGATGTCATTGCGTTTTAGCGTGGCTTGCGCACGGGCTGCCGTGCCTGAGCGGGTGACCTCTTGTAACAAGCTGGTCATGACAAAGGCATTGCGTGCCTCAATCGCGCGGGCGGATTCTTCCAGTGGCGGCGGCGTGAACTCAGACAAGGTCTTGCCCATTTGGTCGGTCACCTTGGTGATGAGATAGGGGTTCACGCGGAAGCCGCCGTTGGCAAACACCGAATAACCAGTAGCCATTTGCATGGGGGTGACCGAACCCGCGCCGAGCGCCATGGTGAGGTAGGGCGGGTGTTTTTCAGCATCGAAGCCAAACTGGGCAATCCAGTCTTGCGCATTTTGTGCGCCCACGGCTTGCAAGACACGAATTGAGATCATGTTTTTCGACTTGGCCAAGCCCTTGCGCAAGGTCATCGGGCCTTCGAAGGTGCCGTCGTAGTTTTTAGGTTCCCACGGTTGACCGCCGGTGACGCTGGCATCAAAAAACAGCGGTGCATCGTTGACCACGGTCATGGGCGTGAAGCCTTTTTCCAGCGCCGCCGAATAGATGAAGGGCTTGAAGCTCGAGCCGGGTTGACGCCAAGCTTGGGTCACATGGTTGAATTTGTTTTTGTTGAAGTCAAAGCCACCGACCAAGGCGTGAATTGCACCATCGCGTGGGTCGATCGCCACAAACGCGCCTTCTACCTCGGGTAGTTGGGTAATTTCCCAGCCGCCTTTGGCTGTCTTGGTGATACGCACCAAAGCGCCCGGACGCAGTTTGATGTTGGGGGCCGCTTTGTCAGACAAGCCCGACTGCACGGGTTGCAAACCGTCTCCCGTGATTTCCAGCACTTCGCTGTTTTGGCGCATCACGCGCACCTTCTTTGGGTTGGCTTCGAGCACCACGGCAGCCAACAAGTCACCTTTGTCGCCTTGTTCAATCAAGGCATCGTCGATGGCGTCTTCTAGCTCAGACGGCTTGGTGGGGAGGTTGATAAACCGTTCGGGGCCGCGGTAATGTTGGCGCCGCTCGAAGTCCATGATGCCGCGACGTAAGGCGGCATAGGCCGCTTGTTGGTCGCTGGCGCGGATGGTGGTGTACACGTTCAAGCCGCGGGTGTAGATGTCGGTGCCGTATTGCGCAAACATCAATTGACGCGCCATCTCAGCCACGTAGTCGGCGTGGGTGTTGAGGTTGCTGGTGGCGGTGCGAATCTTCAACTCTTCTTGCTTGGCAGCGAGCGCTTGATCTTTGGTGATGAACCCGTTTTCTTCCATGCGCTCAATGATGTAGAGCTGACGGGCGCGGGCGCGCTTGGGGTTGGCTATGGGGTTGTAGGCCGAGGGCGCTTTAGGCAAGCCCGCCAACATGGCCGCTTCAGCGATGCTGATGTTTTTCAGGGGTTTGCCAAAGTAGGCCTCAGAGGCCGCTGCAAAACCGTAGGCGCGGTTACCCAAATAAATTTGGTTCAGATAGATTTCAAAAATCTGGTCTTTGCTGAGCATGTGCTCCAGCTTGCTGGTCAGCAAAATTTCATAAATTTTGCGCGTGAAGGTTTTCTCTGAGGACAAGTAAACATTGCGCGCCACCTGCATGGTGATGGTCGAGGCGCCTTGGCTCTTGGCGCGACCCAAGTTAGCCAAGCTGGCACGCAACAAGCCGATGTAGTCCACGCCGCCGTGTTGGTAAAAGCGCGCATCTTCAATCGCCAGCACCGCATCTTTCATCACCTTGGGAATCTCTTTGAAGGGCGTGAGGTTGCGGCGCTCTTCGCCGAATTCGCCAATCTGCGTGCCTTCCACGGAGTACACCCGCATCGAGAGCTTGGGACGGTAGTCAGCCAAGTCGGACACGTCAGGCAGCTGGGGGTAGGCCATGGCGAGCGCCAAGCCCACCAGCAAGCCGACCACGAGGACGCCCGCACCTGCGATACCCAGGGACCACAGCAATAAACGGCTCACCAAAGAGCGGGGCGCTGCAGGGGCAGCGGCGTGTTCTTTCGAACCTTCGGGGGTAGGGGTGGTCGCCATAAGTGAGGACCATTATAAAAACCACGCCCACCTCACAAAAGTCCCGAGTGAAACACGGCCGCAAGCCCTGTTTCAGACGCTGAAATGGCCCACCGCGTTTCACTGTCACAAGGATCAGGCCATGCATTTACTGCTCAGTTGGGTTCGTTCATCCTCAGGTAGGCGTCAACGCCCGCGCATGTCTGTCGGGCTCGACCTAGGACCTGAGTTCGTCAGTTGGGTGGTTTTGTCTGGCGCTCAGGCGGGTGCCATTTCACTTGTGTGTGCCGAACGCTTGGCATTGCCTGTCGGTTGGGTGGAGGCGGGGCGCATCACACAGCCGACGGCGCTAGGCCTTTGGCTTCGCCAAACTTTGCAACAGCGAGGCTGGGTCATCGATGTGCTGTCGATCGGCGTGGATGACGCTTGGATCTCCTCGCATCACCTACGCTTGGCTCCAGGTTTATCGCAAGACGATGTGTCGTTTCAACTGTTGGCTGAGGTGCAGTCTGCGCTGCCTGATGGGGCCGATGTCAGCATTGACTACCGCTTGGACCCTAGTCAAGGGCCAGCGCCTGAGGTGTCT
>CANGML010000101.1 GCA_947454585.1 Comamonadaceae bacterium | reverse complement strand
GTCCGTGATCAAGTGGGAGAACGAGGACGATCTGTTCCACCAAGTCAACGCGGTGGACTATGGGTTAACCGCCTCCATCTGGACCACCAACTTGGCCCAAGCACACCGAGCCGTGAGCCGCGTGCAAGCAGGTTATGTGTGGGTCAACCACGTCAGCAGCCATTTCATCGGTGCCTCGTTTGGCGGCTACAAACAATCGGGCATTGGACGTGAAGAGGGCTTTGATGAGTTGCTCACCTACACGCAACACAAAAACGTGCATGTCGTGCTGTGAGACCTCGCTTGATACTTGGGCGACACGCACAAGTACAAACCCTGACCGAAGGTCACCGCTAATTTAAGAACAATCCAGCCAAGAAATTTTATTTGCCACTGAAAGGGCCACGCATGAGCACCATGTCACTCCAGATCAACGGGAAGTCAGCCCCCGTTGAAGCCGCTCCCAGCACTCCCCTGTTATGGGTGATTCGCGATGAACTCAAACTCACCGGGACCAAATTTGGCTGCGGCATTGCCCAATGCGGCGCCTGCACCGTGCACGTGGATGGCCAGCCCACACGGTCATGCGTGACCCCTATTTCAGCGGTGGCCGACAAAAAGATCACCACCATTGAAGGCCTCTCCCCCACGGGCGAACACAAGTTGCAAAAAGCCTGGGTGGCCGAACAAGTGCCGCAGTGCGGCTACTGCCAGTCTGGACAAATCATGCAAGCGGCCGCCTTGCTCGCCAAAAAGAAGAACCCCTCGCGTGACGAAATCGTGGCCCACATGGATGGCAATATTTGCCGCTGTGGCACCTACCAGCGCATTGTCAAAGCCATTCAACGTGCAGCGAAAGAGGCCTAAGTCATGACCACGATGCAACACACCCACGCAATGAAGCGCCGCACATTCTTAGCCAGCGCCAGCGGTTTGACGTTTTCTTTGGCCATCGGTGGCACAGGCCTGATGGGCCAAGATGCGCACGCGGCAGACAACGCTGTCAAAGTCAATGCCTGGGTCACGATCGGCACAGACAACAGCATCACCTTGATGGTGCCGACGGCGGAGATGGGCCAAGGCACGCTCACCGCCTTGCCTTTGATTTTGGCGGAGGAGTTGGATGCCGACTGGTCCAAGGTCAAGACCGAATTTGCGCCGCCTAACCCCAAGGTGTATGGCAATCCACATCCTTTGTTGAATGGCGGTCAGGCCTCCCTCGCTAGCGTGGCCGTTGCAGGCTACTTCAAGCCCCTGCGAATGTTGGGCGCGCAAGCTAGGCTGGTTCTTGTCAACGCGGTGGCAGACAAATGGCAAGTGTCCGCAGCTGAACTCACGACAGACACGGGGTACGTCATTCATGCGAAATCTAACCAGCGCATCAGTTATGGCGATGTGGCCAAATTCGCCGCGATCCCCGCAGAGCTGCCCAAGATCACAGACGGTGACCTGAAAAAACCAAACCAATTCAAATTGATTGGACGCGCTGACATTGGTCGCTCGGATGTGGCATCCAAGACCAATGGCACGGCGCAATTTGGCATCGATGTGAGCGTGCCCGACATGGTCTATGCCACCATCCTCGAAGCGCCCTTGGAAGGGGCCAAAGCTGAGAATGTGAACAGCGATGAGGCCTTGGCAATTCCTGGCGTGACCAGAGTGATTCCCTTGCCCTTTGGCGTTGCCGTGATTGGCACCAGCGTCCACGCCACCCGACTGGCGCGCAATGTCCTCAAACAAAAAGTCACCTGGAACACCACGGGCGCCGTTGCGGCGAACTTTGATTCAGAAAAAGCCAAGAAAGATTACGCCAACCAAGGCATTGACCCCAATGCCAAAACCATGGAGGCGTTCAAACGCGGCGATTCGATCACCGCCATGGTCAATGCCAAACAAACCCTTGAAGCCACTTACTGGACAGAGCACTGCTACCACGCCCAACTGGAGCCGATGAACTGCATTGCGCGTATCAACCCAGATGGCCAGTCGGCCGAAATTTGGACAGGGTCGCAATTTGCCTTCTTGGGCACGGTGGCGGCCTCTGGCATTTTGAAAACCACCCCAGACAAAATCAAGGTGAATCAACAATTGCTGGGGGGCGGCTACGGCCGACGCATCGCGCCAGACACCATCGCGCAAGCCGTGGTGTTGGCCAATGTGACCAAGCAAACCGTCAAGTTGCTGTTGACGCGCGAAGACGACATGGCTGCTGCGCGCCCCAGGCCCATGACCCACCATGTCATGCGCGCAGCCTTGGACGATGCGGGTCATCTGGTGGGATGGCGCCACCGCCTGGTCGCAGAAAACGTGGACGCCATCGCCTCACCCCCGCGCTTTCAAGCCACCGGCGGACGCGATTACATCGGTTGGAACGGCATTGATCTGCCCCACTACAACATCGAAAACGCCACCGCCGAAGCCGTGCGTGAAATTCGCGGCATGCGCGTGCACGCCTTCCGTGGCATCGGCGCAGGACACAACAAGTTCGCGATTGAATGCTTCTTAGACGAAGTAGCACATGCGAAAAAAACCGACCCCCTGGCGATGCGCTTACAACTGACGCAGCACGATGCGCGCGCGAATGCGGTGCTGCGCGAAGTGGCCAAGATGTCCGATTGGAAACGCAAGCGCAACGGCCGTGGCTTAGGTGTTGCGTTTTCTGACTACCACGGCACCTTGGCTGCTGGCGTGGTGGAGGTGTCGCTGAACCGACAAACCGGAAAAATCAAAGTCCACCACATGTGGCTGGCGGTAGATCCCGGCTTGGCAATTCAACCCACCAATGTGTTGGCGCAACTGGAAGGGGCCGCCGTGTTTGGCTTATCCGTCGCACTGCTGGAAGAGCTGACCATCAAGGACGGCGCGCCGGTGCAATCCAACTTCAACGACTACCCCGTGCTGCGCATGAGCGACATGCCAGAAATTCATACCAAGCTGGTGAAGTCCGATGCCGCGCCTACCGGCATGGGCGAGGTGGGTGTGTTGCCGGTGGCACCGGCGATTGCCAACGCCGTCTTCCAACTCACGGGTAAACGCCTGCGTGCCTTGCCCATGTCACCACCACGGGTGAAGACTGCCTTGGCCTGATGGGTTGGGCTAGGCTTTGGCAAGCACATGACGCGTTTGATGCGTCATGGCCTGCTGGTCAAAGCCTCGTTCTATGAACTCAATACCGTCACGGCGCATGCGCACCAAGCTACTCGCGCGCGTGCCGTAATGTCCCATGCGGACAAAAGGGGCTGACAGGGCCAACTCTCGGTCCAGGGGAAGTCCTGTCTGGGGTAACTGCTGCAGCGGGGCGACCTGATCGTTCAAAAGCAGATCAAGCAATGCGTCATCCGAGGCCGCCTCTGATGCGAGCAAGCCTTCGAGGTCTATTTGCAAACAGGTTTGTTTGAACCATGGCGTGTTGAAGTCTGCATTCGACACACCGCCATAGCCGGGCTCAAGGGTGACCACGCGATGCGTGGTCACGCGTCCCTCAAAACCCAGCAAGGTCGCGCCGTCATAGAGCGTGAGGTTGAAGGGGTTGTAGGCCTGGAAGGTCTCAGCCAAGCGCTGAAGGAATGCATGGCTGGACAGGTCGGAGGCTAAAAACTGCGCCACCAAATGGCCCCGCGATGCGGCATGCTCGCGCGGGGTTTCAGGGGTCCGGTAATTGGTGATGGCCGCCAAGCGGCCCGTCTCGGTCACGCCCAACCAAGTGCCGCCGGCCCGCTGGTCTTTGCCCGCCCAAATTGGGGTGCCCGACCATTGCTGGGCAGTCTCGGTCGGACGGTCAAAGAACTCGTCACGGTTGGACACCAAGACCAAGGCATCCGCGTGATCAGGATGCCATCGCCAAGCGATCAGGCACATCAGGGCAAACGACTCGCGTCAGCGGCTGGCGTGCGTCAAAGCCCGTTGGTAGGCCTTCAAGTCAATGAACTTGGCAGCGTCAGGCGCCTTGCCACCCCATTGCCCTTCCATCTCGGCGCGCAGAGCCAGCACATTGTTAAAACCGGCCATGTCAAACGCGCAATCCTTGGCCACACCGCTCCCTGGGCGGGTCAGCTCGGCATACGTCTGCTCCGCCATTTGCGTTGTCAGCTTGAACTCACGCATCAGAACTTGCAAGGCTAGGCCACGCTGCGCTGGATCCAATGTGGCACGGCAGCCCTCGATGTAGGCAGCCAGGTAGCGCTCGAGTGCTGCGCTGTTTTGCATCATCCATGGCCGCATCACAAACACCCCCTGTGCCTGATACGCGCCATACAGGTCGACGGTGCTGCCTAAGCTCTTGGCACCGCGCTCTTTGGCTAAAAAATTCCAAGGGGGGTTGAGCAAGGTCGCGGCGCCCGCAGGGGTGTCCAAGCCTTTGGTGCGCGCCTCAGAACCGCCCAGCGGATCAAGCTTGTAGTCTTGACCTTCCTTGAGGCCCGCCTCTTTGAGAATCTTGCGGCCAATCAGGGCATAGGCTGTATTGGGCGCATCCACCACATAGGTGCGGCCACGCAGGTCGGACACTTGCTTGATGTCTTGACGCACCAGCAACTCGTTCATGCCGCCATCCCCACCAGCAACGATGACAGCATCGGCCTTGGCATCCTCGATCATGGCGACGGCGTTGTCCACCGCCGCATGGGCAATTTCAAATCGTCCCGACGCCAACCCCGCACGCTGCTCCACCGAGTTGGGCGTGAACTGCATCTGCAGCGTGAGGCCACGACGCGCGAAATAGCCTTTTTCCTGCGCCATATAAATAGGCAGATTGCTGGAGCCACGAAACACATTGACGCGCAGGGTAACTGGGTCATTCGGAGGCGGCGACGAGGGCCACAAATTCGCACAACCCACCAACGCGAAGGCGGCACACAGGGCCAAGACTTTTTTCATGTTTGTCCTTTGGAGATAACGACTATTCGGCCTTGATCCCAATGTCGCGCACCAGCTTGGTCCAGCGCTCCACATCGCGCTTGACCAGCGCACGGGTTTGCTCGGCATTCAGGGTCAAGGGTTTGCCACCGGCTTTGCGGAAAATCTCTTGCAAGTCAGGCTGCGCGATGACTTTGGCGAGCTCGCTGCGCAAGCGCTCTTGGATGTCTAGCGGTGTTTTCTTGGGCAAGAAGAAGCCAAACCACGATTCCAAATCGAGCGGGGCCACGCCGCTCTCCAAAATGGTGGGCACGTCAGGGTGCATGGGGTTGCGCTCCGCGCCTGAGAGCGCGAGGGCTTTGACCGTGCCTGCACTCACCTGCACGCGTGCCGTGGACGACAAATCAAAGAACACATCGACCCGACCGCCCAGCAAATCTTGGTACGCCGCTTGCGCGCCCCGGTACGGCACGTGCACCACGTTCACGCCAGCCAAATGCCACAGCGCAGCAGCCAACACGTGCTGTCCCGAACCGTTGCCCGCAGAAGCATAGGTGAGCTTGCCGGGGTTGGCTTTGCCATAGGCAACCAACTCTTTGAGTGAGTTGAAGGGCAAATCCTTGCGCGCCATCAAGGTGTAGCTGTAACTGACGGCGAGTCCCACCGGTTCAAAATCACGCAGGCTGTCATAGGGCAGTTTGTCGTACAGCCCCATGTTCAAGGCGATGTTGGACACTGACCCCATGAGCAAGGTGTAACCATCGGCATCGGCTTTGGCTGCCGCGTCGGTTCCGACCAGGGTGCCAGAACCCGGTTTGTTTTCGACCACCACGGGTTGCCCCAAAGACTTGCTCAAGCGCTCGGCCAACACGCGTGCCACGAAGTCAAAGCCACCCCCCGGTGGCTGCGGCACGATCACGCGCAGCGCACGGCTGGGGTAAGCGCTTTGCGCAAACGCGCTAGGCAGCACGCCCAACAGACCCAACGCAGGCAGCGCTTGAACCATGGCTCGGCGCTGGGGGTTAACAACAGAGGTCCGCTTATCCATCATGTCCGTCACCTTTCAAAAGGGTTATGGCACTTAGGCCTGTTCCCGCTTCAACCTATCAGCGTTCTAGCGCGCCACCCGCTAGCCAACGTGCACCGCGCTTGTAAAGCTCCTCAACCACAGGGCCCTTCAACATGGGCATGTCCATCTTGACTTGGTAGCCAATGCGCGTCTGGATATAAGCCAAGTGACGATAGCCCTCGGGGAACTCGGCCAGAGCGGCCGTGTCGAGCTTGAGCGTCGCCGAGGAGTCGACGGGGTCGATGCGGTCTTTTTCATAGATCGGCTGACGGTGCAACAGCTTCCATTCGCCGTTGTGACGCGTCACGAAATCATAAAAACGACCGGTACACACCACGTCACACAAGACGGGGCCGTTCTCGCCCTCCACCATGCCGCGCTGCGAGATGGTCATTTTGGTTTGCGTGATGGCGCGGTCGCCCACCACTTCCACCGCCGAGCCACCCAAAAAGTGCAAGATGCTCACACCCTTGGCCCAGCCCTCTTGGGTCACGCGAATGAATTCGGCAAACGGCCCCTGAAACCAGGTGGCCATCATCACGCCTTCAGGATGCCACACCGTGGCAAAGCGATCCCAGTCACCGGCATCACGCCAGACGGCCCAACGTTCCACCATCTGGCGGATCAACAGTTCATCATTCATTGC
>CANGML010000100.1 GCA_947454585.1 Comamonadaceae bacterium | reverse complement strand
CCGGTGATGACCATGCAGCCAATGGCTTGATCGGCATCAAAGGCTTTGAGGGCTTGGCCGAGTTCGATCATCAAGCCCGCGTTCAAGGCATTGAGTTGCTTGGGACGGTTCAGCGTGATGACGCCTACTTTGTCAGCTTCGGTGTGAACAGTGATGAATTCGTAGCCCATGCAATAACTCCAGAACAGATAAAAGTGAATGTAAAAAAGCGATCAACTAGTGAGCCAGCCAACGTTTGACTTGCGTGGTGCTGTCAATCACCAAGCGCCAGGTGTTATGGGCTGTCATGTTGGGAATGGTTAGGTGCAGGCGCAGCAACTGGCGATCACGGCTGACCAAGGCGGTCACTTGTTTGACTTGGCCGGCATAGAGCAACAGGTCATCCAGTTTTTTCATGCGCCATGCGCAGGGGGACTTCCCCGCTACCTCAATGCCCAGCCACTCGTCACCCGGTGCAAAGCCTGCGCGTTGCGCAGCACTGCCACTGAGCACGGTTTTGATTTGCACGCTGTGGTCTTCGCTGACACGCATGCCCAAACGTTGTGCCAGTTGCGCAGGCTCTTGCTGGACGGACACACCATGCGATGCCAGCAATTGTTGCAAGGGCAAATCGCCCGTGCCATGCACCCAGGCTTTGAGCTGTGGCACCCAGGAGTGGCTGGTGAGGTCTTTCAACACAGCCAACACATCGGCCTCGGTCATAGGGCCTGACCCCTTGCCCGTGCAGCAGCGTGACCAGAGCGCGCGCATCACATCGTCGAGCGAGAGGCTGTGGTTTTTCACGCCATGTTGGCGCAACGACAGGTCGAGGCACAGGGCGATCAGCGCGCCTTTGGTGTAGTAGCTGACGGTGAGGTTGGGACTGTTGGCGTCAGGTCGGTAGTACTTGGTCCACGTTTCAAAACTTGATTGCGCCACGCTGTGCACCTTGCGCCCGGGCGTTTGCAGCACTTGGTTGATGGTTTTGTTGAGAAGTCTGAGGTACTGCACATCGTCGATCAAGCCCGCTCGGCGCAGCAGCAAATCGTCGTAGTAGCTGGTGAAGCCTTCGAAGAACCAGAGCAACTCGGTGTAGTTTTCTTGTGTGTAGTCATAGCGCGCAAACTCGGCAGGGCGCAAGCGTTTGACGTTCCAGGTGTGAAAGTATTCGTGGCTGATCAGCCCTAACAGGGTGGTGTAGCCATCGCTGCTTTTTGTATCGCCCAAGCGTGGCAAGTCGGCACGGTTGCAAATCAGCGCTGTGGAATTGCGATGCTCTAAACCACCATAGCCATCAGCCACCGCGTTGAGCATGAACACATAGTTTTTGTGTGGGGTCTGTGATCGTTTTTTGCCGTGCCAAAAGGTGATGGCGGTTTCACAAATTTTTTGTGCATCGCTCAGCAGGCGATCGCCATCAAACGCAGGTGTGGCGCCCGCCACCACAAAGCGATGCGTGATGCCACAGGCGTTGAAGCTGCCTGACCAAAACGCCCCCATTTCGACGGGGCAGTCCACCAACTCGTCGTAATCCGCAGCCACGTAGGTGCCAAATCCCTGACGGTCAATCTTGACGGGCTGAAGCCCCGTCGCAACCTGCCAAGGTTGGCTGGCTTGGGCGTTGAATGATGTGCCAACCAGTTCGAGTTGATGCGGCAGATGTGCCATGCCTTCAGCTTGCAAACACAGGCTGGTGCCGTTGAAAAAACCGCGGCGTGTGTCCAGCCATGCCGTGCGCACCGAGTCGTCGTGGGCATGCACTTGGTAGTGCAGGCTGAGTGGCGTGTCGGCTTCGCAGCCAAGCACCCAGGTGCATTTGTCTGCTTGTTGGATGGCAACTGTGCGTTTGCCTTGTCGTGCCCTGATGCCCGTGATTTGCTTGGCAAATTCGCGCACCATGTAGCTGCCCGCGATCCACACAGGCAGCGAGACGCGTTGTCCGGCCTGGGGCCGGTCGATGGTGAGGGTCACGCCGTACAAGTGGGCGTGAGGGTCGGCGGCTTCGATGCGGTAGTGCATGGCTTTATGTGGCCGCAGCGCCTAGCAAACAAGACAGGGCAGAGACCACCGTGAGCCGAAAGCGCAGCGTCATCCAATCGCGCAGTCCTGCTTCGGGCCAGGTTTTGCGGTCGACCAAATAGCAGCCGATCAGCAAGAAGCCGAGTACGGGGAGCCCCGCATAGGCCGGCATGATGACGGCGACCCAAGACACCAAGGACGGGACCACGCCCCACAGCATGTGCAACTTGCGTTGCGGTGCGTTGTGGCGCAGGCCAATCCCCCAATGGATGCCGCCCAAAAAAGAGGCGATGGTGGCGCCATAGGCGCTGAGTGCGATGGCCACAAATGGGTGTGCCTCTGCACTGACGATCCACATGAACAGGGCGAGCACGACAAAGGGGATCAAGCCTGCGTAGCCAAGGCGCTCGATCAATAGGCCCGCATTGCTGTCGGGCGTGATGGGGGTGTGAACCATGATGATGAACTCGCTTATTTGGAGGCGTCAGCTAGTAGCTTTTCAATTTGCGTGGTGTTGATCGCGCCAGGGACGCGTGAACCGTCTTGCGCAATCAAGGTGGGTGTGCCCGTGATTTTGTACTTGCGGCCAAAGTCTAAGTTGCGATCAATCGCCGCGGTGTTGCACTGAGCAGTCGCCGCTGGGATGTCCCGCGTCATCAGGTCTTTCCAAGCGGTGGCTGGGTCTTTGGCGCACCAAATGTTGCGCGACTTCTCCACCGAGTTGGGGCCTAACACCGGCATCAAAAACAGGTAGACGGTCACGTTGTCAACCTTCGCCAAGTCGCGTTCGAAGCGTTTGCAGTAGCCGCAGTTGGGGTCTTCAAACACGGCGAGTTTGCGCTTGCCGTTGCCGTGCACGAGGGTGATGGCGTCTTTCAAAGGCAAGGTGTTGAAGTCAATCGCGCTCAGCTTGGACTCGCGTTCTTCGGTTAAGTTGCGTTTGCTTTTGGTATCGATCAGGCTGCCTTGAATCAAGTAGTTGCCCGTGGCATCGCTGTAATAAATCTCATTGTTGCTCAGGCGCAGCTCGTAAATGCCCGCCAAGGGGGTGGGCGTGATCTCTTCAATCTTGGGGATTTGCGGGATGCGCTCGCTTAAGGCTTTGCGAATAGTGGCCTCGTGGCCTTGCGACCAAGCACTGGACATGCTGATGGCCAGGCAGGCGGCGGTGGCAAATGCGCGGAAGTTATGTGTCATCTGGTGATTCTCTAAAAATTAGCCCATGGCTTGCTGCATGGCCCACGCCTTGACGGGCGCTAGGCTGTTGAAACGGTTCATGCCCCAGTTGCGCAGCGCTTGTACGCCGCTATGGGGGTGGGCAAACAAACGCTGCAAACCATCGCAGGCGAGCCAGGTGGACGTCATGCTGGCTTTGCGTGCGCGTTCATAGCGGCGCAGAAACAATCGGTCACCCACGCTGCGCCAATAGTCTTTGGCTTCACGGGCTTGGATCACTTTCGCCAACTCGGCCACATCGGCCAAGCCTAGGTTCAGGCCCAAGCCTGCCAGCGGGTGGATGCTGTGGGCGGCGTCGCCTGCCAGCGCCCAAGCGCTGCCATCGGCAAAAGTACCGGTCCAGCGCTCGGCACGTGCCAACTGCAAGGGCCAGATGGCGCGCTCGCTGGTCAGCGCAATGGCGCCCAACACACCATGGCTGGCGTTTTCTAAAGCGGAGCCAAAGGCCTCGGCACTCAGGGCCAGCATGTCTTGGGCCCGCTCGGGCGGCAGCGACCAGACCAAGCTGGCGGTGTCGCCATGTGCGCCACCTAAGGGCAGCAGCGCCAAAATTTCTAAACCCTGCGCGCCTTGGCTGAACCATTGCAGCGCTTGCTGGCGGTGCGGATTGCTGCAGCGCACCCGCGCCGCGACGGCGTGTTGTTGGTAAGGCAGCACGTCAAATGCCACCCCCAGCTCATCGCGGGTGGCGCTGGCGCGGCCTTCGCACACCACGGTCAACGCAGCTGGCTCTGGGGCTGTGAGCGGGGTGATTTCAGCTTGGTAACGCACGGCCTCGGACAGCTGGGCTTCGAGCACGGGCACATCCACGATCCACGTCAGGCCTTCGGGGCTGGGGCTTTCAAAGTGGGTAAAGCCGCCCCCGTCGCCCCACACGCGCATGTGTTGCACGGGCGTGGCGTGCAGGGCATCTGGCCAGCAGCGTAAGTCGCTGAGCAAGTGGCGTGAAGCGCTGTTGAGTGAGTAAGCCCTAACGTCTGGACTTGTTTTGGGGGGCGAGGTGACCAAGCCGACACGCAGTTTTTGGCGTGCGAGCAGCAGTGCCAAGGTGCGTCCCACCATGCCATCGCCGCGAATACAAACGTCCAATTTTTGAGCCATGTGGACGATTGTAGGAGGGCGGCACAATGCCGCATGACGTCCCGTATTCAACCCTCCACGCCGCCTGATTTCCAAGCCCGCATTGACGCCTTGTGGGTGTTTCCCATCAAGTCGTGCGCGGGTCTATCGGTGCCGCAAGCGGTGCTCACCTCCACTGGCTTGGCCCACGACCGCGCCTGGATGGTGGTGGACGCCGAGGGCGAGATGGTGACCCAGCGCGAGCTGCCGCGCATGGCCTTGATTCAGCCCGAGTTGGTGGACGGCAGCCAAGGTCTGGAGGCGCTGGTGCTGCATGCCAGCGGCATGGTCGCGCTGCGCTTGTCTGCCATAGCCACTGTGCAGCCAAGCGCCCGCCACGCAGTCACGGTTCGCGTGTGGGACGACTCAGTGCCCGCGTTCGACATGGGCGCACAAGCCAGCGCGTGGTTGACGGCATTTCTAGGCGACAGCCTGGGGCCTTTGCGCTTGGTGCGTTTTGATGACACCCATCATCGGCCCAGCAGTGCCAAGTGGACACAAGGCCGGCCCTCTAGCAACCAATTCAGCGATGGGTTTCCTGTGTTGGTGACCAGCACGGCCTCTTTGGATGAACTCAACACGCGCTTACTTGCCAAGGGTGAAGTGGCGGTAGACATGCGCCGCTTTCGCGCGAATGTGGTGTTGGGGAATGCAGGTGGGCAAGCCCCTGAGGTGATGGCCCATGACGAAGACCGCATCGGCACGCTCACCATCTACAACCAGTCCGATACGCAAGGCGGGTTTGCGCAACTTCACTCCGTCAAACCTTGCCCTCGCTGCCCCATACCCAACATCGATCCCGACACGGGCCACGCCAAGCCATCGGTGAGCGACACCTTGCAGGCCTATCGGCAAGATGCGCGTGTGAATGGCGCGCTGACCTTTGGCATGAACTGCGTGCCCGTGGCGGGTAGAGGCCAGGTGCTGCGTGTGGGGCAAGGCGTGCGCGGGGAGTGGGTGTTCTAAATAAGCGCTCTTGAGTTCCGAAATTTCGCCTCATTACAATCTGCGGCAGTTACAAGGATATTTTTATGAGTTTGAAATGCGGCATCGTGGGTTTGCCCAACGTTGGCAAATCCACCCTGTTCAACGCCCTGACCAAAGCGGGCATCGCGGCTGAGAATTACCCCTTTTGCACGATCGAGCCCAACACCGGCGTGGTCGAGGTGCCAGACCCCCGTCTGCAGCAATTGGCCGACATCATCACGCCCGAGCGCATCGTGCCTGCCATTGTCGAGTTTGTAGACATCGCGGGTCTGGTGGCAGGTGCCAGCACGGGCGAAGGCTTGGGCAACAAGTTTTTGGCGCACATCCGCGAAACCGACGCCATCGTCAACGTGGTGCGTTGCTTTGAAGACGACAACGTGATTCACGTCGCCAACAAGGTCGACCCGATTGCCGACATCGAAGTCATCCAGACCGAGCTGTGCTTGGCCGACTTGGCCGCTGTCGAAAAAGCGATTCATCGCGTGAGCAAAATTGCACGCTCTGGCGACAAAGAAGCCGTTAAGCAAATGGCGATTCTTGAAAAATGCCAAACCGCGCTCAACGACACCAAGCCTGTGCGCACCATCGACTTCAGCAAAGAAGAGCGCGCCGAACTCAAGCAGTTCTTCTTCATCACCGCCAAGCCCGCCATGTTTGTGGCCAACGTGTCGGAAGATGGCTTTGAGAACAACCCGTTCTTAGATCGCCTCAAGGCCTTTGCGCAAGCGCAAAACGCACCCGTGGTGGCCATCTGCGCCAAGATCGAAGCCGAGTTGTCCGAGATGGACGACGCCGACCGCTTGGAGTTCCTCAAAGAACTCGGTCAAGACGAGCCAGGCCTGAATCGCCTCATTCGCTCTGCCTACACCTTGCTAGGCCTGCAAACCTACTTCACCGCGGGCGTGAAAGAGGTGCGCGCCTGGACCATCCATGTGGGCGACACCGGCCCACAAGCCGCCGGCGTGATCCACACCGACTTTGAGAAGGGCTACATCCGCGCCCAGACCATCGCGTTTGACGACTTCATCGCTTTCAAAGGTGAGCAAGGCGCCAAAGACGCAGGCAAGATGCGCGCCGAAGGCAAGGAATACGTGGTGAAGGACGGCGACGTGATGAACTTCTTGTTCAGTTCTTAAGCCGTCGCTGGATGGTGGCCCGCTAATCTTGAAAGACTTGGCTGAAAAAAATCAACCAAAGAAGCAACCGTACTGATCCGCTTCAATGATGGCTAGACACTTTTCGAGGTTCGG
>CANGML010000099.1 GCA_947454585.1 Comamonadaceae bacterium | reverse complement strand
CTCGCCCAACACATACTGTGCGGCTTGTTGCATGGCTTCCAGCTTGAGCGGTCGATAGACCCAACCCATGCGGCCCGCTTCGATACTGGGGCGCACGGCCGACTCCAGAAGCACATAGGCATAGCGGCGTGCAATGGCACTGCCACGGCAATGGAACTCGCGAGGCATTTCTCGGGCCCATTGCACGGCAATGTCGAGTGGCAAATATCGGTTCGTGCCGCGCACCCAAGAGTAGGGCGTGCGGTCCAACTCGGTGTCAAAGTGGATGACCTGCATGAGCCCGTGCACACCGGCATCGGTGCGCCCTGCACACAAGGTCGAAACAGGGGTTTGGGTGAACTTGGACAGCGCTTTTTCAAGCTTGTCTTGTACCGTTTTGCCCGAGGATTGGCTTTGCCAGCCTTCGTAGGCTTGGCCGTTGTAGCTCAAGCCCATGGCGATGCGCATGCGGCTTAGCCTCGTTCAGCCAGCCATTGCAGGGCTTTTTCTTTGTCGACGCCGGAGGCTTCGTTGGCCACTTCTTCCATCAAGGCTTTGCTGGTGTGTAACTGGCCGAGCTTCCAGAGTTCATCAGCCAAGTCAATGCGCACTTGGAAGGGGCTGACGTGATCTACGTCGTCCAAATCCAACGAAATATTGGGCATTTGCATCGTGGGCCGCTCAGGTTCCGCTGCGTGGCTGTGCGCTGCATCATCATGATCCGCCGTTTCGTGGCCCTCGTACTCTGGGGTTGCCTCATCATGGATGTGCTCACGCTCGACAGAGCCTGGATGGTCCAACTCAGGCAAGTCCAGATTGAACTTCACATTCAGCGGCGGCAAGCCGTGGATGTCATCTTGGCTTTGCGCATTTTTGAGGGCACGGCGGCGCCACAAGCCAACCAGCACCAAAATGGCGATCAAGCTGCCAGCGCCTACAGGTGTCAAACTGTGTTCACGCAACTCAGTCAGCCAATCCTTGTTGTTGTCCTCCGCTGCACTGGCGGGTACTTGCACTGGCAATTCGCCAGAGGCAGGTTCAGAGGCCGCAGTTGCTGGGCTGGTTGCCGCTGCAATTTTTCCAAGCTCAGCGATATTTCGGCTGAGTTCTGCGGCGCGGTCCGCCACCTCTTGGGCCTCGCGCTGTTGAGCAATGGCGTCAGTCGCCGGGTCTTTAGCCCCCGCTTTGTCCAGCGTCAGCTTGTCTTGGTTGGCCTTGGCGTTTTGGTTTTTGACCTTGGCTTCGAGCTTGCCTTCGCTTTCACGCGCCGCTTTGGGTACGGCCCCACCGGGCGCACGCGCGGCCAGTTCGGCACGATAGGCTTCAAAGTTTTTGGTTTGAACTTGGATTTCGCGCTGCGCTTGCTCACGCGAGACGGCCTTGGCTTCTGCCTCAGTGGGCAAAGTGAGCAGGGCACCCGCCTTCATGCGGTTGACGTTCGCGTCGACGAATGCATCTGGGTTGCTGCGCAACAGGGCAAGCAACATCTGATCCAAGGACACCCCAGCAGGCAACTTGCCCACCGCCAATTCACTGGCCGTGTCGCCGCGCTGCACGCTGATGGCTTGGTTTGTGGTGGCTGGCGTCGAACCACCGGCTACCGCAGGCGGTGCAACAGCTTTGTCAGGCGACGCTTTGCTGTCATCCAGCGACAAATTGAAGTCACGCAGCAAGCGACCCGTTGACCAGCGCAGGTCAATCAGCAAGTCAATGGAATTGCGGGTAACCGGTTGTTGGCTGCTGATTTTGAGGAAGGGCTTGCCGTTGTCACGGCGCCACAATTGAATTTGAATTTCTAGGGGAACGCCGTTGCTGGTGGGCCAGTCGATTTGAGCGGCTTTGTAAATTTCTTGGCTCGCAAGGTTGGCTTGAAGCTCAATTTGTTCAGCCACCGTGATTTCGCTGATGTCGATTTCGGCCCGCAAAGCCTCGCCCTGCTTGCTTTGTACAACGGGTCGGTTCAATGTCAGCGCCTGTGCACTGCCGAAAACCGACAGCGACAGCGCCGCGCATAACACGGAGCGCTGAAACAAAAAGGAAGCAGAACTATGGGCTTTTTTCATACCCATAGATATTACTTTGTTTTACGCTTCCAAAAGGATGCGCAGCATGCGGCGCAACGGCTCTGCGGCGCCCCACAAGAGCTGGTCACCGACGGTGAACGCGCCCAAGTAGTCATTGCCCATGGCCATTTTGTGTAAGCGTCCCACCGGCACCGTGAGGGTGCCTGTCACGGCAGCGGGGGTCAAATCGCGCTCACTGATTTCGCGTTCGTTAGGCACCACTTTGACCCAGTCGTTGGCGCTGGCCAAGATGCTGTTGATCTCGTCCATCGGCACATCTTTTTTCAGCTTGATGGTCAAGCCTTGCGAGTGGCAGCGCATCGCGCCAATGCGCACGCACAAACCATCGATGGGGATCGAGCCTGCCGTGCGGAACGCTGGGTTGCCCAAGATCTTGTTGCACTCAGCGCCGCCCTTCCACTCTTCCTTGCTTTGGCCGTGTTCGACAGGCACGTCGATCCAAGGGATCAAGCTGCCCGCCAAGGCGGTGTTGCGGAAGTTTTGGGTGGGAAACGCCGCGCTGCGCATGGTGGCTGACACTTTGCGGTCGATGTCCAAGATGGCAGAAGAGGGGTTGGCCAAGTCGTCTTTCACGGCATCGTGCAAAGCGCCCATTTGGCTCAGCAACTCGCGCATGTTTTGCGCGCCTGCGCCAGAAGCCGCTTGGTAGGTCATGGCGCTGACCCACTCGACGAGGTTGTGTTGGAACAAACCGCCCAAGCCCATCAGCATCAAGCTCACGGTGCAGTTGCCGCCGATCCAGTTTTTGCCGCCTTTGCCCAGCGCGCTGTCGATGACGTGGCGGTTCACGGGGTCCAAGATGATCACGGCGTCGTCGGCCATGCGCAGGCTAGAGGCTGCGTCAATCCAGTGGCCATGCCAGCCTGCGGCGCGCAGCTTGGGGTAGACCTCTTTGGTGTAGTCGCCGCCTTGGCAGGTGATGATGATCTCGCAACGCTTCAGCGCGTCAAGGTTGTTGGCGTCTTGGAGCGTGGTTTCGTTCTTGGCTTGGGCAGGCGCTTTGCCACCGGCGTTCGACGTCGAGAAGAAGACGGGTTCGATCAGATCGAAGTCTTTTTCTTGAACCATGCGGTCGATCAACACCGAGCCGACCATGCCGCGCCATCCGACTAAACCTACTAACTTGCTCATTTTTCAACGCCTTTTCAAATGTGGAAAACAGTGCCAGACCTGAGGGTTTGCCCGGCTCGTCTGGCCGGGGGGCGCACGACGAACCGGAGCGTTTAGCCCTTAATGGTCGTGGTTTTGAGGGTGATCACGCGCGCGAACGCCGCCACTCGTGCGAGGTCAGCGAAGTTCAGAGAGAACGAACGGGCGTGAAACATGCCTTCATTGTAGTGGATGAGGGCTTTTACCTAGCTGACAACTCAGCGCAGCGCCTTCACCACGGCATCACCCATTTGCGCTGTACCCACCTTGGTGGTGCCTTCGCTGTATATGTCGGGGGTGCGCAGGCCTTGGGCCAACACCGCTTTGACGGCGGTCTCAATGCGGTCCGCGGCGGCGGCTTGGTTCAAGCTGAAGCGCAGCATCATGGCGGCGCTCAGGATGGTGGCCAAGGGGTTGGCCACGCCTTTGCCCGCGATGTCAGGCGCACTGCCGTGGCTGGGCTCGTAGAGGCCTTGGTTTTTGCTGTTCAGCGAGGCGGAGGGCAACATGCCGATTGAGCCCGTCAACATCGACGCTTCATCGCTCAAAATGTCGCCAAACATATTGCCGGTCACCACCACGTCGAAGCGCTTGGGCTCTTTCACCAGCTGCATGGCGGCGTTGTCGACATACATGTGGTCGAGCGCAATGTCGGGGTATTGTTTGCCCACCTCGCTCACCACGTCTTTCCAAAACTGGAAGGTTTCCAACACGTTGGCTTTGTCCACGCTGGTCACGCGGCCTTCAGTGCCCGCGGCTTTGCGCTTTCGGGCGGCTTGGAAAGCCACGTGGGCAATGCGTTCGATCTCGGGCTTGCTATAGCGCATGGTGTCAAACGCTTCTTCCGCCCCGGGGAAATGACCGTCTGTGGCGATGCGGCGGCCACGCGGTTGACCAAAGTAAATGTCGCCTGTGAGTTCACGGATGATGAGGATGTCGAGGCCTGCAATCAACTCAGGCTTCAAGCTCGAGGCGCCCACCAGCTGCTCATAGCAAATGGCGGGGCGGAAGTTGGCGAACAGGCCCATGTTTTTGCGCAGACCCAAAATGGCTTGTTCGGGGCGCAGGGGGCGGTCAAGGGTGTCATATTTCCAGTCGCCCACCGCGCCGAACAACACGGCATCCGAGTCCATGGCCAACTTCAAGGTGGCCTCGGGCAGGGGGTGGCCGTGGGCGTCAAAGGCTGCGCCGCCGACCAAGGCGGTTTCCATCTCGAACGTCAAGTCCAACACATTCAAAACTTTGACCGCTTCAGCGACGATTTCGGTGCCGATGCCATCACCGGGAAGGATTGCGATTTTCATGAGGTGTTCTTAGGTGTGGGGTTACATCGTGTGCGCCAACCAAGGCTTGGTGGCCAAGCGCTCGGCTTCAAAGGCTTTGATCTTGTCGGACTGGCGCAGGGTCAGGCCAATGTCGTCAAAGCCGTTGAGCAAGCAGTACTTGCGGAAGGCTTGCACTTCAAACGGGATGGTCTCGCCTTGGGGGCGCACGACGACTTGGTTTTCCAAGTCAATCGTCAACTCATAGCCGGGGAAAGCCAAGGTTTCGTTGAACAACAAGTCCATCGCAGACTCTGGCAGCACGATGGGCAGCAAGCCGTTTTTGAAACAGTTGTTGAAGAAGATGTCGGCAAAGCTGGGGGCAATGACCGCACGGAAACCGTATTGGTCAATCGCCCAAGGGGCATGCTCGCGGGAGGAACCACAGCCAAAGTTTTTGCGGGCCAACAAGACCGAGGCGCCCTTGTAGCGCGGCTGGTTCAGCACAAAGTCGGGGTTGGGCTTGCGGGCCGATTCAGGCACGCCGGGCTCGCCGTGGTCCAAGTAGCGCCACTCGTCAAACAAGTTGGGGCCAAAACCGGTCTTGCGGATGGACTTCAAAAACTGCTTAGGGATGATGGCGTCGGTGTCGACGTTCTCGCGGTCCATGGGGGCCACGATGCCTTTGTGGAGGGTGAATTTCTGCATTTCTTTTTCCTTCCCTTAGGCGAACTTGCGCACGTCGACAAAGTGGCCGTGAATGGCAGCCGCAGCGGCCATGGCGGGGCTGACCAAATGGGTGCGACCGCCATTGCCTTGACGGCCTTCGAAATTGCGGTTGCTGGTGGAGGCGCAGCGCTCACCGGGCTCAAGACGGTCGGCGTTCATGGCCAAACACATGGAGCAACCGGGCTCGCGCCACTCGAAGCCCGCAGCTTTGAAAATCTCGTGCAAACCTTCTTTTTCCGCTTGTTCTTTGACCAAGCCAGAGCCGGGCACCACCAACGCGAGCTTGATGTTCTTGGCCACTTTTTGACCGAGCTTTTTCACCACGGCTGCAGCTTCACGCATGTCTTCGATGCGGCTGTTGGTGCACGAGCCAATGAACACTTTGTCGACAAACAAATCGTTCAAAGCTTTGCCGGGCTCCAAGTTCATGTAGGTCAAGGCGCGCTCGATGGCACTGCGCTTGTTGGCGTCTTTTTCTTTGTCGGGGTCGGGCACGGTGCCGTTGATGTCAAGCACCATTTCGGGTGAGGTGCCCCAGGTGACTTGCGGCAAGATGTCTTCGGCTTTGAGCTCCACCACCGCATCAAACTTGGCATCCGCGTCAGAGTGCAAGGTTTTCCAGTACGCCACCGCGTGGTCCCATTCCACGCCAGTGGGGGACAAAGGACGGCCTTTGACGTACTCGATGGTTTTCTCGTCCACCGCCACCAGTCCCGCGCGCGCGCCGCCTTCGATGGCCATGTTGCAAACCGTCATGCGGCCTTCCATGCTGAGCGAGCGAATGGCAGAGCCTGCGAACTCAATGGTGTAGCCCGTGCCGCCGGCGGTGCCGATCTTGCCGATGATGGCCAGCACCACATCTTTGCCCGTCACACCTTTGGCCAGCGTGCCTTCGACTTTGATGAGCATGTTCTTGGCTTTTTTGGCCAACAAGGTTTGTGTGGCCATGACGTGCTCGACCTCAGACGTGCCGATGCCGTGGGCCAATGCGCCAAAGGCGCCGTGGGTGGAGGTATGGCTGTCACCACACACCACGGTCATGCCGGGCAGGGTCGCGCCGTTTTCAGGGCCAATCACATGCACGATGCCTTGGCGCTTGGACATGAAGGGGAAGAACGCGGCAGAGCCGAACTCTGCCATGTTCGCGTCCAACGTGGTGATCTGTTCTTTGCTGATCGGGTCGGTGATGCCGTCGTAGCCCAGTTCCCAACCGGTGGTGGGTGTGTTGTGGTCGGCGGTGGCCACGATCGAGCTGACGCGCCAGACCTTGCGGCCCGCTTGGCGAATGCCCTCAAACGCTTGCGGGCTGGTGACTTCGTGCACCAAATGGCGGTCGATGTAGAGGATGGAGGTGCCATCTTCTTCGGTGTGGACGACGTGTTCGTCCCAGATCTTGTCGTAAAGG
>CANGML010000098.1 GCA_947454585.1 Comamonadaceae bacterium | reverse complement strand
GCCGACCTACTGCGTGTAAGGCAGCCGCTCTGCCAACTGAGCTAAGCACCCAGCCTTAACCGGAGATCAGTTCAAGGCGTCTTTCAGGCCTTTGCCTGGACGGAACTTAGGCACCTTGGCTGCCTTGATTTTGATTGCAGCGCCTGTACGTGGGTTACGGCCAGTGCGAGCAGCACGTTTGCCAACAGCAAAAGTACCGAAGCCCACCAATGACACGGTGCCGCCCTTTTTCAAGGTGGTCTTGACTGCGCCAATAGTGGACTCAAGTGCGCGAGTCGCTGCAGCTTTGGAGATGTCAGCGTGTTTAGCGATGTGCTCAATCAGTTCTGTTTTATTCACAAAAAACCCCTCTCAATGAGATGTGTTGTTAATCAATTCGTGCAGCTAGTTTACAAGCTAGTCGCGGTGTAACTCTGCTGTAGGTGTCTCACCGTGCATAAAAAATTCCGAAGAAAAGTTCATGCGCTTGGCAGCGTGGAAAAGAATTCTAGTCGTTTTTTAAAGCAAATTTATAAGACTTCAGCGATCGCGCGTCCCACGTCTGACGTATTAGCGTTACCCCCAATATCTGGCGTCTTAGGCGCACCACTCTTGGGCTCCAACACTTTTTCAATCGCAGCAAGCACGGCGTCATGTGCCTCTTTGTGCCCTAAGAATTCCAACATCATGGCCCCACACCAGATTTGACCAATCGGATTCGCAATACCTTTGCCAGCAATGTCCGGTGCTGAGCCATGAACGGGCTCAAACAAAGAAGGGAACTTGCGATCAGGATTCAAATTGGCGCTGGGCGCAATGCCAATCGTGCCGGTGCAGGCAGGCCCCAAGTCACTCAAGATGTCGCCAAACAAATTGCTGGCCACCACCACGTCAAAGAAATCGGGACGCTGCACGAAATGCGCGGTCAAGATGTCGATGTGGAATTTATCCACGTTGATGCCAGGATAGTTTTTGGCCATTTCAACCACGCGCTCATCCCAATAAGGCATGGTGATGGCTATGCCGTTGGATTTGGTCGCGCTGGTCAAATGTTTCTTAGGACGGCTCTGTGCCAACTCGAAGGCGAACTTCAACACACGGTCGACGCCAATGCGCGACATCACCGTTTCTTGCATCACGATTTCACGCTCGGTGCCGGGGAACATGCGCCCACCAATGCTGGAGTACTCACCCTCGGTGTTTTCGCGCACGATGTACATGTCGATCTCGCCGGGCTGGCGGGGTGAACCATCACGACGCACCACGGGCGCGATGATGCCAGGCATCAAACGTGCGGGACGCAAGTTGATGTACTGGTCAAACTCGCGACGGAACAACAGCAACGAACCCCACAGCGACAAGTGGTCTGCAATCTTGTCAGGCCAACCCACCGCACCGAAGTACAAGGCGTCGTGTCCGCCGATTTGGTCTTTCCAATCGTCGGGCATCATCTTGCCGTGCTTTTCGAAATAGTCCCAGCTAGAAAAGTCGAAGTGGTCAAACTTCAAGTCAATGCCGAATTTTCGCGCCGCAGCATCCATCACGCGGATGCCCTCTGGCATGACCTCTTTGCCAATACCGTCGCCGGCAATCACTGCAATGCGTTTTTGACTCATGTTCAACCTTTTCAAAATCAAGCGGTGATTTTAGGAGGGCGAACTACCAAGCTCACGCCCACTGCCGTCACCACAATGCCAGCCAGTGTCACCAAGGTGATGGGCTCATCAAACAAAATCCAAGCCATCACCGCGGTGGTGGGTGGCACCAAATACAACAAACTGGTCACCGCTGCTGCTGCGCCACGCTGAATGAGCATGTAAAACAAAGAGCTCCCCCCCAAGGTCAACGCCAGCACGGACCAAGCCATGGCCCAGGTCATTTCAGCATTCCACAACGCAGGCTCGGTTTCCATGAGCGCCAAAGGCAAGGTCACCCCATAGGCCGCCATCAGCTGCACAGCATTGGCACTGCGCACATCACAAGTATTTACAAAACGTTTTTGATACAAGGTGCCCGTGGTGATGGAGGCCAAGGCCATGGTGATCATGGTCAAGCTCCAAGGGGTCACCTCAATGCCACCTTCCAGTTTGCGCGACACCACCATGGCCAAACCCACAAAGCCTAGGGCCAAGCCTTGCCATTGGCGGCGCGACACATGCCCTCCTCGCGCCGACAACCAAATGGCGGTGATGACGGGTTGCAAGCCCACGATCAAGGCCGTTAAACCTGCGCCCATGCCCACTTTGACCGCGGCCCACACGCCGCCCAAATACCCCGCATGCATGAGCACACCTGTGACCGCCAAATGCCCCCACTGCGCCCTGCCCTGCGGCCAAGGCACACGCGCCCATTTGACCCACGCCACAAAACACGAAATAGAAAAAACGTAACGCCACAGCAAGAAGGTAAAGGGCGGCGAATTGGGCATGCCATAGCGCGCCACGATGAAGCCCGTGCTCCAGATCAAGACAAACACCACCGGCATGGCGCGCAGCCATGCTTGGTTTTGCTGACTTTGCATTACTTGGCGTGGTCCAAAATATCGGGCCAAGCTTTTTGCAGGTAGTACACCATCGACCACACCGTCAACACGCCCGCAACCCAAATCAACACGGTGCCCCACAGCGCCGTGTCAATCACGCCAAACAGCTGGCCATCAAACAACAGGAAAGGGATGGCGACCATTTGCACCGTGGTTTTGAGCTTACCCAGCACGTGCACCGCCACGCTGCGCGAAGCGCCGATTTGCGCCATCCACTCGCGCAAGGCCGAAATGGCAATTTCACGCCCGATGATGATGAGGGCCACCAACACATCGGCACGCTGCAAGTGCACCAACACCAGCAAGCAGGCACACACCAGAAACTTATCGGCAACGGGATCAAGAAACGCACCAAACGCGGACGACTGGTTAAGTTTGCGGGCCAAGTAGCCGTCCAACCAATCCGTCAGCGCAAACACCACAAACATCACCGTGGCCCAGAGGTTGCGTTCTGCCGTTTCAATGGGTAAATAAAACAAGCCCACGATCAAGGGGATGGCTGCAATACGCGTCAGCGTCATGAGCGTAGGAATAGTCCACATAGATCGTTACTCGTAAATGATGTGAGATTGCCCATCATGGGCCTGCGCCAGCCAACTGGCCAACGCTGCATCGCTGGGGAAAAACTTGGCGTGGTCACCCAGCTGCACCTCGGCAGTGGCCCCCTCGCGCAAGAGCTTCAATCGTACGCCCATCCCGCGCACCAACTCGCCCTGCTCGGACTGCTCAACTTTGGCGGGGTGATCGCGCAACATCCTGGCAATGTCAGGGGATGTGCCATTGACCGTCACGCTGAGGTATTTGCCAAATCGGCAGCGCGCTTGCTCCAAGCTCCACACTTGCTGAATGGACAGACGAAAACCACCTGAAAAACGATCGGGCTGCGCCTTGCCCATGATGATGACCAGCTCGTCATCTTTCAAGGTGTTGCGGTAGGTGTTGAGGGTGGCCTCATCGGCAGTGGCTTCGATGACGGCTGATTTGTCGTCCAACTTGAAGATGGCCAGCTTGCCACGTTGCCCATTGATCACGCGCATGTCGCTGACGATGCCTGACAACAGCTGCGGCTCGCGTGAGTCCATCAAGTCCTCGATGCGGGTGCGCGCAAAGCGTCGTACCTCACGTTCCACCTCGTCAAACAAATGACCCGACAGATAAAAACCGAGTGCGACTTTTTCGTGGGTCAGTCTCTCTTTCACGCCCCAGGGCATCGTCTCGACGTGCTCAGGCTCTTGTGTGCTGGAGCCATGGGCATCGTCACCCATCATGTCGAACAAGCCGCCTTGGTTGGCATTGGCTTCGCTAGCAGACGCAAAGTCAAACGCACGTTCCACACTGGCCAACAGCGCAGCACGGTTGAGGTGCAGGTTGTCAAACGCGCCTGCTTTGATCAGGGCTTCGACCGTGCGTTTGTTCAAACGGGTGCGGTCCACACGGCGGCAGAAGTCAAACAAGCTCGTAAAGGCGCCCCCCTCTTCACGTGCAGCCACGATGGCTTCAATGGCTTGCTGGCCAGAGCCTTTGATGGCGCCCAAGCCGTAGCGAATGACTTTGTCTGAAATAGGCTCAAAGCGGTAGCGGCCACGATTGACATCGGGCGCTTCAAAGGTGAGCCCCATCTTTTGGGCATCTTCAAACAACACCTTGAGCTTGTCGGTGTTGTCCATCTCCACTGTCATGTTGGCGCAGAAAAACTCGGCCGTGTAATGCACCTTCAACCAGCCGGTGTGATACGCCAGTAACGAGTAAGCGGCTGCGTGGGACTTGTTAAAGCCGTAGCCCGCAAACTTCTCCATCAAGTCAAAGATCTCGTCGGCTTTGTCTTGATCGATGTTGTTCTTGGCCGCGCCTGCGCGGAAGATCTCGCGGTGCTCCGCCATTTCCTCGGGTTTCTTTTTACCCATGGCGCGACGCAGCATGTCCGCGCCACCGAGCGAGTAACCACCCAAAATCTGCGCGGTCTGCATCACCTGTTCTTGATACACCATGATGCCGTAGGTCTCTGACAGCATCTGCGCCACCAAGGGATGGGGGTACTCAATGGTCTCGCGACCGTGCTTGCGCGCCACGAAGCTGGGAATCAAGTCCATGGGGCCCGGACGATACAACGCGTTGAGCGCAATCAGGTCTTCCAAACGCGTGGGTCGCGCATCGCGCAACATGCCTTGCATGCCACGACTTTCAAACTGGAACACCGCCTCAGTCTTGCCGTCTTGGAACAGTTCGTAAGTGCGCTTGTCGTCGAGCGGGATATTTTCAAACGCAAAGTTCTCTTGGCCTTTGTGGCGCTGCATGATGAACTCGCGCGCGATTTCCAAAATCGTCAGCGTGGCCAAGCCCAAGAAGTCAAACTTCACGAGACCAGCGGCCTCCACATCGTCTTTGTCAAACTGGCTCACTGCCGATTCGCTACCGGGTTGCTGGTAAAGCGGACAAAAGTCAGTCAGCTTGCCGGGCGCAATCAACACACCTCCCGCGTGCATGCCGACGTTACGCGTCATGCCCTCGAGCTTTTGTGCCAACTCCAACAAAGTTTTGACCTCATCCTCTTTGGCCAATCGCTCGGCCAAGATGGGCTCGACCTCAATCGCCCCTGCGATGGTGATGTGTTGGCCCGGCTTGTTGGGAATCAGGCCACTGATGCCTTTGCAGAAGGTGTAGCTCATGTCGAGCACACGGCCCACATCACCGATCGCAGCACGCGCGGCCATGGTGCCGAAGGTGGCGATTTGCGACACGGCTTCGCGGCCGTACTTGTCTTTCACATAGTCAATCACGCGGTCGCGGTTGGTTTGGCAAAAGTCAATGTCAAAGTCGGGCATGGACACCCGTTCGGGGTTCAAGAAACGCTCGAACAGCAAGTTGTATTGCAACGGGTCCAGGTCGGTGATCTTCAAGGCATACGCCACCAGCGAACCCGCACCCGAACCACGCCCCGGTCCCACAGGGCAGCCGTTGGCTTTGGCCCATTGAATGAAGTCGCCCACGATCAAGAAGTAGCCGGGAAATCCCATCTTCAAAATCGTATTCAGCTCAAACTCCAAACGCTCCACGTAACGCGGACGTTCTTGGTTGCGTTTGGCTTCGGCGGGATACAGGTGCAACAAACGCTCTTCCAAGCCTTCGTGCGAGACGTGACGGAAATAGTCTTCTACCGACATCACCACGCCGTTCACGGGCGGAATGGGGAAGTTGGGCAACTGCGGTTTGCCCAGAACTAAGGTCAAGTTACAGCGCTTGGCAATCTCGGTGGTGTTGGCAATGGCACTGGGCACATCAGCAAACAGCGCACACATTTGCGCCGATGATTTGAAATACTGCTCACGCGTGAACTTGCGCACCCGGCGTTGGTTGCCCAAGATCTCGCCCTCGGCAATACACACCCGTGCTTCATGCGCTTCGTAATCGTCGGGCTGCGTGAACTGCACCGGATGCGTCGCCACCACGGGCAAGTTCAAACGTGCGGCCAGTTGCACTGCGGCGTTCACATGGGTTTCGTCGTCTGCGCGACCAGCGCGCTGCAACTCAATGTAGAAACGATGCGGGAAAATACCGGCCAACTGCAACGCCACTTCACCCGCACGCGTGGTATCGCCTTGCACCAAGGCTTGGCCTAAAGCCCCCGCTTGTGCACCCGACAAAGCAATCAGGCCTTGCGACAACTCTTGCAGCCAGGCTAACTTAATCACCGCCACGGCTTTGTGCACGTTTTGCGTCCAGCCACGGCTGATCAACTCGCACAGGTTCAAGTAGCCTTGGTGGTTTTGCACCAACAGCACCATGCGCGAGGTCAGCGCCGCGTCTTGGGTCAGGCTTTCTAGATAAATCTCAGCCCCAATGAGGGGTTTGACGCCCTTGCCGCGGGCTTCCTTGTAAAACTTGATGGCGCCGTACAGGTTGTTGATGTCGGTGATGGCCAACGCGGGCTGCTGATCTGCTGCGGCAACTTTCACCACCTCATCGATGCGGTTGGTCCCGTCAACGACAGAAAATTCGGAGTGAAGGCGCAGGTGAACAAACATGCAACAGATTGTAGGGACACGGCGTTACTTAGAATCTTGACGTGAACCAAATTCTGAATATTTCTTGCTATAAATTTGTCGCCCTGACTGATG
>CANGML010000097.1 GCA_947454585.1 Comamonadaceae bacterium | reverse complement strand
CTTTTGGTTTTTTAGTGACCATGGGTAACTTCTTTGTTGAGTAATTCTTGTAACAAGGCAAATCCTTCGGGCCATTCACCCACGTTCGCCTCGGCGTTGATGTGCGCGCGCATGCCGCAGTCGACAAAGCGCGAGCCCCATGCGTGGGCCAACGAACTGGCGCGCATAAAGCTGCAAAAAGGGTCGTTGCGGCTGGCAGCCACGATGCTCTCAAAAGGCAAACGCTTGCGCTCTATCGGGCTCCAGCTGTGCAAGCACTGTTGCATGTCGGTGCGCTCGACATCGGCAGGTGCAACCAATAACGCGCCTCGAATGCGATGTGTGTTTTTGGAGTGCGCGGCCCACGCAGCCACCAACACGCAGGCCAAGCTGTGCGCCACGAGCACGCAATGCGCCTGCTGAATAACGGCCTCTTCAAGTTGCATCATCCAATCCCCGCGTAAGGGCCTGTCCCAATCGTGCTGCTGCACGCGCACAAAACCATGCGTGTCTTCCCACCAGCTCTGCCAGTGGTCGGGCCCGCTGTTGTGCCAGCCGGGAAGGAGCAAGACGGGGGTGGTCACCGTTACAGCGTCTTCACACGTTCGACCATCTCTTGCGCGAAATCAACAAAGGCATGGCTGCCTTTGGCCGAGGGGTCAAATACCACGCCCGGTAAACCGTAACTCGGCGCCTCTGCCAAACGCACGTTACGCGGAATCACCGCACTGAACACTTTTTCGCCAAAGTGTTCTTTGAGTTGTTCGCTCACCTGTTGTTGCAAGGTGATGCGCGGGTCAAACATGACGCGCAACAAACCAATGATCTTGAGTTCGCGGTTGAGGTTGGCATGCACCTGCTTGATGGTGTTGACCAAGTCGGTTAAGCCTTCTAAAGCGAAATACTCGCACTGCATGGGCACGATGACACCATGTGCCGCGCACAGGCCGTTCAAGGTGAGCATGGACAAAGAAGGCGGGCAATCGATAAGAACAAAGTCGTACTCACCGTCCACAACCGCCAAGGCTTGCTTGAGCCGGTTCTCGCGGCGCTCCAAAGACACCAGCTCGACTTCTGCGCCGGCCAAATCACGGTTCGCGCCCAACACGTCATAGGTGGGGATTTTGGCGCGCACGCCGTCGGTCCCCCAATCGCTACGAATGCGTGCTTCGCTGATCGAGGCTTCTTCTAGCAAGACGTCATAGACCGACAACGCCATTTCGCGCTTGTCCACGCCCGAGCTCATGGTGGCATTGCCTTGTGGATCTAAGTCGACCATCAACACCCGCTGGCCTACAAATGCCAAACCTGCGGCTAAGTTGACGGTGGTGGTGGTCTTGCCAACGCCACCTTTTTGGTTTGCCACACAGAAAATTTTGGCCATACGGAGCTTTCGAAAGACAGAAGATTTTATTTAAACAAAGCCAATTTCAGGCCAAAGCCAATCAGCAGCGCGCCGGCAACTTTGTTCAGCACGACGGTCACGATCGGATTGGCGCGCACACGCTCAGCCAAGTAATGCACCAGCAACACCACCACGGACCCATACAGCAAGGTCAGCGCGGCAATGGTGGCCGCCATCACCGCAAAGGTCAGCACGCCCAGATGTATCGCGGGGTCGACAAACAAGGGGAAGAAGGCCATGTAGAAAACAATCGCCTTGGGGTTGAGCACCGTGATGAACAAGGCCTGACGAAAAAAATGGTCGGGCTTCATCTCCAACACAGGGGCATCGCCCGGCTTGGCATTGAACAAGGAGTAACCCAAGCCAATCAAATAAGCGGCGCCCATCCATTTCACGCTGGCATACAAGCCGGGGTAGTTGATGAGCACCGCTGACAAACCCGCCACCGCCAACCAGAGCAACACTTGGTCACCGGCGATCACGCCCAAGGTGGCGGCCATGCCCGAACGCAAGCCGCCCTTCCCGGTTGCCGTGAGCAATGCCAAATTGCCGGGGCCAGGGATGGCGAGAAAAACGATGATGGCCACGACAAAAGCGCCGTAGTCCGCAATACCGAACATAGGAAACCCAGGATTTAAACTGAAAGAAGTTTAACCGCGCATCCAGATGATGCAGCGCTCAGCATCTAAGCCAGGCACATCAAGTTGTTCCACGTGAAACACGTGGGTACTTTCGGGCAGCACCGCCAGCTCTTGGTCCGGATGTTTGCCCTTCATCGCCATCCAAACACCGTGGGGCGCCAGGGCAGATGTAGACCACGACGTGAAATCGACTAAGGAGGCAAAAGCTCGGGAGCTGACCACGTCATAGGGTTTGGTCAAGCTTTCAACCCGGGCATGCAGGCCTTGGAGGTTGGGCAGCCTCAGGGCGGCTGCCACTTGCTGGATGAAGGCGGCTTTTTTAGCCACCGTGTCCACGCAGGTCACCCGCACATCGGGGCAAGTGATGGCAATGACAACGCCGGGCAGGCCCGCACCCGAGCCCACATCCAACAACGCATAGCCCGAACGATCCGCCGACAAAGGTAACGCAGCCAACTCTCGGCGCAGGGGCCGAATGACCGCCAAGCTATCCAACAAATGGTGTGTGAGCATTTCTTGCGCATCCCGCACGGCCGTCAAGTTGTAGACCTTGGTCCACTTGCCCATCAAATCCAAGTAGGCCAGCAACTGCAGCTGCTGGCTCTCAGACAAAGGCAAGGCAAGGCCATCGAGGCCCTGTTGCAACGCAGGAAGCAAGGGGTGCATTAAGCCGCCTCGGGGGCGCGGTCAACCGAAAACCCTTTGACGCGGGAGCGCTTCAGGTGGATCAACAACAACGAGATGGCGGCAGGCGTGACACCCGACAAGCGCGAGGCCTGCCCCAAAGTTTCGGGGCGCTGACGGCTCAGGCGCTGACGCACCTCAAACGACAAGGCCGTGACTTGGTTGTAATCCAAGTCGTCGGGCAACTTGAGGTTTTCATAATGGGCGGCACGCTCTACCTCATCACGCTGGCGGTCAATGTAGCCCGAGTATTTGGCGGCAATCTCAATCTGCTCGATGACGGCCCGGGTTGTTTCACGTGAAACGTCATCACCCGCCAACCCGTCTAGTAAGTCTTGGTTTTGGTACTTGGCACCGTCCAAAGACATCAAACCCTGGTAGCTCACATCGGGGCGGCGCAACAAATCGGCCAAGTTGTATTCCCGGTCAATGCCCTTGCCCAGCACGCGCTCAGCCTCGGCTGCGGGCAGGTTGCGTGGGTTGATCCAGATGGATTTGAGGCGCTCTGTTTCACGTGAAACAGCGTCGCGCTTGCGGTTAAACGCCTCCCAACGGGCATCATCCACCAAGCCCATGTGGCGACCCAGTTCGGTCAAGCGCATGTCGGCATTGTCCTCACGCAGCTGCAAGCGGAACTCGGCGCGGCTGGTGAACATGCGGTAGGGCTCTGTCACGCCCTTGGTCGTGAGGTCGTCCACCAACACGCCCAAGTAGGCCAAATCGCGGCCTGGCGTCCAAGCGCCGCCGAAATCATTGGCTGCGCCGGCCAGGCTGCGGCACTGCAAAGCGGCATTGATACCGGCAAACAAACCTTGCGCGGCCGCCTCTTCGTAACCCGTGGTGCCATTGATTTGCCCAGCAAAAAACAAGCCGCCAATAGCGCGCGTCTCAAAGCTGCGCTTGAGTTCACGCGGGTCAAAGTAGTCGTACTCGATGGCGTAGCCCGGGCGAATGATGTGGGCGTTCTCAAGGCCCTTCATCGAGCGCACCAAGTCGTACTGAACGTCAAACGGCAGGCTGGTGCTGATGCCGTTGGGGTAGTACTCGTGTGTCGTCAAGCCTTCGGGCTCTAAGAAAATTTGGTGGCTTTCCTTGTCGGCAAAGCGGTTGATCTTGTCTTCCACGCTGGGGCAATAACGGGGCCCGACGCCTTCGATCTTGCCGGTAAACATGGGGCTGCGGTCAAAGCCAGAGCGAATGATGTCGTGCGTGCGCTGGTTGGTGTGGGTGATCCAACACGGCATGTGCTGCGGGTGCATGGACGCACGGCCCATGTAGCTGAACACCGGCACCTCGCCCAACACCCCGGCGGAAGGCGCACCTGTCGCGGTTTGTGTTGCCACGCCATCGCCAGGCTGCTCGATGCATTGGCTGAAGTCGATGGTGCGGCCATCGATGCGCGGTGGCGTGCCGGTTTTCAAACGGCCTTGCGGCAGCTTCAACTCCTTGAGTCGTGCCGACAGGCTGACAGCAGGCGGATCGCCCGCACGGCCACCGGCATAGTTGTTCAGGCCGACATGGATCTTGCCGTCTAAAAACGTGCCTGCCGTGAGCACCACGGTCCGACCACGAAAGCGAATTCCCGCTTGGGTGCAGGCGCCGACCACGCGTTCACCCTTCACCATCAAGTCGTCGACGGCTTGTTGAAACAGCCACAGATTGGGCTGGTTTTCTAACATGCGGCGAATGGCTGCTTTGTACAAAATGCGGTCCGCTTGGGCGCGGGTCGCACGCACGGCGGGGCCTTTGGAGCTGTTCAAGATGCGAAACTGAATGCCGCCCTCATCCGTGGCGAGCGCCATGGCGCCGCCCAAAGCATCGACCTCTTTGACCAAATGGCCTTTGCCAATGCCGCCAATGGAGGGGTTGCAACTCATCTGGCCGAGCGTTTCGATGTTGTGCGACAACAAGAGCGTTTTGGCACCCATGCGCGCAGCGGCCAACGCGGCCTCTGTGCCGGCATGGCCACCACCGACGACGATGACATCAAACTCTTGGGGGTACAACATAAACCAACCTTTGGGGGATGCGGAGGCTGTGTGCCGCCCCCGCGTAGCAGGGGGCGATTTTACAAGGGCTTGTTCAAGGTCACACTGACGCGCAAGCCGTGGGGGCTTTCGGTTTGCATGCTGACCTTGGCACCCAACAACCGAACGTACTCGCTGACGATGGCTAGGCCGAGTCCAGACCCCTCTTTCAGCGCCTCGCCCGCCGAGCCCTGAACCCAACGCTGGGCAAGCTTCTTGAGCTGCTCTGGGGTGACGCCAGGGCCGTTGTCGATCACAGACAACACCACCGCTTGCGGGGCATCGACCACGGAGACGGTGATGTACGGGTCACCCTCCAGGGCGCGCCCATAACGTAACGCGTTATCGATCAAGTTATTCAAAATGCCTTCTACCAAAGCGCTATTGGCAAAGACCCACACCGGCTGATCAACACCACGGGCACCCAAGTCAACCCCCGCCGCATCAGCGCGTGGCAAAAAGCGCAGCACCGCCTCGCTCACCAACACATCCAACGCCACGGGCTTTTGTTCCAGAATTTGATGCGCTTCATCGGCCAAGGCCAGGGCCAACAATTGGTCCACCAAATGGCTCGCGCGTGCTTGGCTTTGCGCAATCCCCAAGAGTTGCTCTCGCCACACGTGCGGATCGTTGTGGCGCAGGCCGTAATCCGTCAACGCACGAATACCCGCCAACGGTGTGCGCAGCTCATGCGCCACGTTGCCAGAGAACTCGCGCTGCGCTTGCACACTGGCCGCAATACGTCCTAACAGCGCATTCACCGCTTGTCCTAAGCGCTGTACGTCGCGGGTGGTCGCCGATACAGGCACCGGCGTTAAATCACTGGCGTCACGCCGCCCCACCGCTTTCTCCAACTGCGCCAAGGGCACCAAGTCATCTTCGATGGCGCGTTGCAACCACGCCGCCAACAGGAGCAATAACAACAACTGGGGCACGATAGAAAAGGTCAACAAGCGTTGCAGCAAATGGTCACGGCTGGTGGTGGTCTGTGCCATGACCACATAAAAATCCTCGGGCTGCGGGCGGTGGATGGTGACACTGCGCAACACATGGCCTTGGTATTCAACCGCGGCAAAACGAGGCTTTAAGTTCGCATCCAATTCGGCTGGCCGCAAACCAGCGTGGCCGGCAAGCAACGCCCCATTTGGGCTCAAGACGGCGAAAAATAGCGACTCGCTTTGGTCAAACAAGACCGTACTGATCTCTTGTGCGGAAAGGCTCAAATCAAAGCTGCCTGTGCCGTCGACGGCTTTGCGCACATGGCTGGCAACCAAGTACGCGTCATCCAGCAAAGCGCGGTCGTAGGCCTGTTGGGCAAAGTAGGTGGCGATGCCCACGACCAATGCAGAACCCAACAACCATGTCGCAGCCAATGGCACCAAGACATGGCGCAGCAGCCGGTTACGCAACGAAGGCTTTTGGGTCAAGCTCGTCATGCGCACTCCTCCAACACATAGCCAATGCCACGCAAGGTGCGAATACTGGCGTCGCTGTCCACCAGCTTTTTACGCAAACGCGAGATAAAGGCCTCTAGGGCGTTGTCGCCCAAAGACGCGTCAAAGTCAGACAGCTTCTCGGACAACACACGCTTGCTGACGGCACGGCCTGGCGGCGTCATGAGTTCACACAGAACCTCGAACTCGCGTGCAGGCAAGGCCAAGTCGGCGCCGTCAAGAAACACGCGGCGATGCTGTCGATGAAGCCGCAGGCGGCCCACCTGAACTTCGTCGTCAACGCCCTGCGAGCGACGGACCAGTGCACGCAGACGCGCCTCCACTTCTTCCAAATCAAATGGCTTCCCCAAATAATCGTCAGCGCCGGCGTCCAAACCAGCAATACGCTCATCCGTGCGGTTGCGTGCGGTCAACACCAAAACTGGGGTGCGGTCGCCCCGGGCGCGGGCGTCG
>CANGML010000096.1 GCA_947454585.1 Comamonadaceae bacterium | reverse complement strand
GCACGCAAGTCTGCGCCGTGGTTGAGCAAATGCGTCGCAAAGGCGTGGCGCAAGGTGTGCGGCGAGATCGGCACATGAATTTGTGCTTGCAAGGCATAACGTTTGATCAGCTGCCAGAACATGGCACGCGTCATGGCTTCGCCCGCGTTTTTGCCGCGAACCGTGACGAACAGGGCTTCGGTTTGATGGCCAGCCAATAAAGCAGGCCTGGCCTCGCTCAAGTAGCGTTGCAACCAATCTCGGGCCACTTCGCCAAAGGGGACCAAGCGCTCCTTGCTGCCCTTGCCCATGATGCGCAAGATGCCATCATTCAAGCTCACGTGTAGCGTTTTGAGATCGACCAACTCACTGACGCGTAAGCCACTGGCATAAATCAACTCCAGCATGGTTCGGTCGCGCAGCCCCAAGTGCGTTGAAACGTCTGGGGCATTGAGCAAGCTGTCCACTTGCGCCTCGGTCAAACTTTTTGGGGCTCTGGCCGGTTGTTTGGCCGTGAGCAGTTTGAGCGTGGGGTCGGTAGTCAACAACCGCTCGCGCAAGGCCCAGCGGTAAAAGCGCTTGAACACCGTCAATCGCCGGTTGGCGCTGGTCGCTTTGGTCTGCGCATGTCGATGGGCGAAATACTGCTGTAAGTCTGACTCTTGGGCTTTCAGCAAATAGGTGCCCCGCCCAACCAGCCAAGCAGATAGCAAATTCAAATCACGGCGGTAGGCAGCCAAACTGTTGGCCGCAAAACCCTGCTCAAGCCACAGTGCATCAATAAAAATATCGATCGTCGCGTCTGGCGCAGACACCGAAGAAAGCGTCAATGCGCTCAATCCAAGGTGAGCTTTTGTTCGATCACCACGTTTTTATAAACGTCGAACTCAGCCTTGATTTGTGCTGCAAATTGCTCTGGCGTGTTGCCAATGATGAGAGAGCCGGTGTCTTCAATGCGCTTGCGCACAGCGGGATCTTCCAGGGCCTTGCGCACACCTGCATTGACTTTGTCGATGACTTCTTTAGGCAAGCCTTTGGGCCCATAAATGCCGTAATAAGCCATGCGGTTGACAGGCTCCAAGCCCACCTCTTTGAAGGTGGGCACATTGGGCAACACAGCCAAGCGCTGAGGGGCGGCCACCACAATCGGTACCAAGCGGTTGTCTTTGATAAAGGGCAAAGCAGAGGGCAAGTTGTCAAAAATCATGGGCACTTGACCCGCGACGGTGTCGTTCAAGGCAGGTCCAGCACCACGGTAGGGAATGTGCGTCACAAAAGTACCGCTCAGGTTTTTGTACAACTCCATCTGCAAATGGCCAATGCCCCCAGTGCCAGAGGAAGAGTAAGAATATTTACCGGGAGAGCGTTTCACCTCAGCCACAAAGCTTTTGTAGTCCTTCGCCGGAAAAGTGGGGTGGACCGCGATGATGTTGGGTGTTGCAGCAATGTTGATGATGGGCGAAAAATCAGTGATGGGGTTGTAAGGGATTTTGGTGTTGATAGCGGGATTGGCAGCCGTGGTCGACACGGTGGCAATGCCTAGCGAGTAACCATCTGGCGCAGCCTTGGCAGTTTCGTTCGCACCCACCACGCCGCCGCCACCGGCCTTGTTGATCACCACCACCGTCTGCCCCAGTGCTTTGCTGAGGGGCTCGGCAATCGTACGGGCGATGATGTCCGTGGTTCCACCGGGCGCAAAGGGCACTTGCAACTGAATGGTTTTATTGGGATAGCTCTGGGCCATCGCCGCGCTCGCGAAGGCCAACAAAGAGACGGCAAAACAATGACGACGTTGCATGGTGTTACTCCTAAAAAATCAATCAAACCACCCTTGAATCCTAGTCGCTTTCAGGAGACTCAAGCCTTGAAAAGCGGTTATTCTCTCAGCTGTGAATTACGCTCAACTTCTTTTTCCAGATTTCTCTTTAATTCTTTGCGGCTATTTGGTCTGCCGCTACACCGCCCTCAATCGCACCGTTTGGGAGCAAGTCGAGAGTCTGGTTTATTTCTTTCTTTTCCCGGTTTTGTTATTTCATTCCATCGTGCGCACGCCTTTGGATTTGCAATCCGCCTCATCGCTGATCATGGCTGGATTGGTGCTTGGATTTTGTAGTGTCAGCATCACTTACGCCCTGCCCAAACTCCCTTTTTTGCGCCCACATATCGATGGTCGTTTGCATGCAGCCAGCGCCCAAGTGGGTTTCCGGTTTAACTCGTTCATTGCACTGGCAATGGCCGAGCGCGTTGCTGGTCCGCAAGCTTTGTTGCTGATCGCGGTGCTGATAGGCGTCTGTGTGCCGATGTTCAACATTGCAGCGGTATGGCCCATGGCACGCCATTCGCAACGAAGCTTTGGACGCGAGTTGGTCCGTAACCCTTTGATTTTGGCCACAGTCTCCGGCCTCTTGGCCAACCTGCTGGGCCTGCATATCCCGAGCTGGATTGAGCCTACCTTGCAGCGCATCGGCGCTGCCTCATTGGCGCTAGGCCTCATGACCGCGGGTGCAGGCATGTATTTTGGTGATCTGATCAAGGCCAAAACCTTGGCCATTGCATTGCTCACCATTCGCCACCTGATCACCCCCATCTTGGCTTGGGGGTTGGCCCGTGCTTTTGAATTGGACACCACCCAAACTACCGTGTTGTTGGCTTTTTCAGCGCTGCCCACCGCCACCAACTGCTATGTCTTAGCCACGCGCATGGGCTACAACGGCGCTTTCGTGGCGGGGCTGGTGACGCTATCCACGGTTTTAGGCATGCTCAGCCTGCCATTTGCGCTCGCTGTACTGCGCTAAATGGCTTGTTTCGTGGCATAATCGTGCGTTTTGCGGAAAGTGTGTCGAAATAGGTCGGCGTGGCTACCGCAGCTGCTCG
This sequence comes from Comamonadaceae bacterium, assembly GCA_947454585.1. Classification (GTDB taxonomy): domain Bacteria; phylum Pseudomonadota; class Gammaproteobacteria; order Burkholderiales; family Burkholderiaceae_C; genus Limnohabitans. The sequence continues at coordinate 3,791 of CANGML010000096.1, read as the reverse complement.
AAGGAAAAGCGATGAAAGAAGGCATTCACCCCAACTACCGTGAAATCTGTTTCATGGACATGTCTAATGGTTTCAAATTTGTGACGCGCTCATGCGCGAGCACCAAAGAAATGATCAAGATGGAAGACGGCCGCGAGCTGCCGCTTTACAAGCTGGACACCACCAGCGAATCACACCCCTTCTACACAGGCACACAGAAGTCTGTCGATAACATGGGTGGCCGCGTCGAGCGCTTCCGCAACAAGTACGGCAAAACTGCCGCCAAGTAAGCAAACCGCTCACTCTACAAAAGGCAGCTCGGCTTTTCCGTGCTGCCTTTTTTTATTGAACTTTTTGTATTGAACTTTTGTGACCGACCCTAGCCCAGCCATCGTTGCCCAAAGTGCCGTCCGCCGACTGCCGCGTGTGGCGCTGTGGCTGTTTTGCGCGGCTTATGTGTTGCCGGGCTTGTTGGGTCGCGAGCCTTGGAAGGGCAATGAGTTCACAGCCTTTGGTCACATGTTGGCGTTGGCTGAAGGTGTCAGCGACTGGCTGAATCCGCAGGTGTGGGGACAAGCACCCGACTTAGACGCCCTGCTCCCATATTGGTTGGGTGCATGGGCGATTCAACTGGCTCCCAGCTGGATCTCTGCTGGACTGGCGGTGCGCATCCCCTTTGCCATGCTTTTAGGCTTGACGCTGGCCACCACTTGGCATGGGGTGTATTACCTTGCCCTGAGCCCCCAAGCGCAGCCGGTGCCCTTTGCCTTTGGTGGTGAAGCCAAGCCCAAGGACTACGCGCGCACGATTGCGGATGGCGCCGTGCTCGCCTTGATCGCTTGCTTGGGGCTGTCGCTGCTGTCGCACGAAGCCAGTCCGATCTTGATGCAATTGGCCTTCGTCAGCTGCGCCTTTTACGGCGTCGCAGCACTGCCCTACCACCCGCGCTACAGCCTATCGGCGCTCGCGGCAGGATTGCTGGGACTGACCCTGAGTGGCGCCCCGAGCTTTGCTGTGCTGATGGCGATTGGCAGCGGTTTTTTATGTTTGCTGGATAGAGAAAGTACTTCTGCCCGCACGGGCAGGCAACATGCCTTGTGGCTGTTGGCCATGGGCGTGGCTGTGGCGGCCTTCTCGACGGTGCTCGATCTGTGGCAGTGGCGCCTGATTCCACTGCACAACGATTGGCAGGAGTGGCGCAGCTGGTTGCGCCTTGTCGCTTGGTTCACTTGGCCTGCATGGCCTTTGGCAATTTGGACCCTGTGGCGCTGGCGCCGGCAATGGACGACGCTGCACTGGAGCCGTCATTTGGTGTTGCCAATGTGGTTCACCGGCCTCAGCGTGAGCACCGCCATGTTGACCCGCTCAGCCGATCAAACGCTGTTGCTGGCACTGCCCTCGTTGGCGACTTTGGCCGCCTTTGCGCTACCGACCCTTCGCCGTAGTGTGGCAGCATTGATTGACTGGTTCACGTTGTTGTTTTTTTCGGGCTGTGCTTTCATCATTTGGGTGGTCTGGATTGCCATGCAAACAGGATGGCCTGCACAGCCTGCTGCCAACGTGGCACGCCTAGCGCCAGGCTTTGAGCCCACGTTCGGAGGGCTGGCCTTCTTCATGGCCCTTGCCGCCACGGGCGTGTGGGGCTGGTTGGTGCTGTGGCGCACGGCCCAGCACCGACACGCGCTCTGGAAAAGCTTGGTCCTTCCCGCTGGCGGTGCAGCCTTGTGCTGGCTCTTGCTGATGACCTTATGGCTGCCCTTGCTGAACTTTGCGCGGAGCTACAAACCTTGGGTGCAACAGATTCAAAATGTCATGTCGAAACAAGATGCAGCGCATACGGAAAACGTCTGCATGCTCAGCTTTGGACTTGACGTTGGACAGATGACCGCCTTTCACTACCACGGTGGTTTTGATGTCAGGCTGCTGGTGTCTACCCCAGCACCAGAGGAAAACAAGTGCCCATGGCTGCTCGTTGACAATGATTTGAGGCCCGAGTTAGGCAGCGTGGTGCGCTTGAGCGAATGGACGCGGGTTCGCACCATACGACGTCCCTCAGACAACAACGAAGACGTGACGCTTTACCACCGGCGCCTCCCCTGATGAGCAGCGAACGCGCCACCATCATGCGCCATGCCGGCACGGTGATGGTCGGGCAAGTGGCTGTCATGGCATTCAGCGTGACGGATACGCTTGTGGCGGGTCGCTTTGCAGATACGGCCTTGGCTGCCCTGGCTGTGGCATCGGCCACCTACATCACCGTGCACATCTCCTTGATGGGTATCTTGCAAGCTTTGCTGCCTGTATGGGCAGAACTTCACGGTGCACGAAAGCATGCGGAGCTTGGGCGCTCTGTGCGCCAAGCGCTTTATTTGTGTGCCATTACCTCTGCTTTGGGCATGTGGGCCTTGTTATGCCCCGGGCCTTTGCTGAACTGGACACAGGTGCCACTCGATTTACAAGGCGATGTGCGCGACTACCTCACCGTTGTGGCGTTCGGCCTACCCGCGTCCTTGCTGTTTCGCATGTTCAGCACGCTCAATCAAAGCTTGGGCAAACCCAAGCTCGTGACTTGGGTACAAGTCGGTGCATTGGCCGTCAAAATTCCCTTGTCAATCTTGCTGGTGTTGGGACTGCCAGGGTATGTTCCGGCCCTGGGGTTAGCGGGCTGCGCTTGGGCCACCTTGGTCGTCATGGTGCTGATGTTGGCGATGGCGCTGTGGCTCATCAAGACGCAAGCGTTCTACAAGCCTTACCGCCTATGGGCCCCCCTGGAAAGACCCCATCACGAAGTCTTGTGGCGCTTCGTGCGCTTAGGACTACCCAGTGGACTGGCCATTGGCGTAGAGGTCACCTCCTTCACCCTCATGTCTCTCTTCATTTCGCGCCTAGGGATCGTGGCCACGGCGAGTCATCAAATTGCATCAAATATGGCGGCCTTGCTGTATATGCTGCCGTTATCGCTAGCGATCGCGAGCAGCGCACGCGTGAGCTACTGGATAGGTGCCGGAGATATACAGCGTGCGCGTCATGCTTTGCGTACCGGCTTGGGCTTGATCTTGACACTGGGATTCAGCGTTGCCCTCTTGCTCGGGTGGCAGCGCGATGCCATTGCCGCGCTCTACACACAATCGCCAGAAGTAGCGGCACTCGCCGCAGGCTTGTTGCTGTGGCTGACGCTGTATCACGCAGCAGATGCCGTGCAGGTGTTTTGCGTGTTTGCCCTGCGCAGCTATGGCATCACCTTGGTGCCTCTGTTGACCTATACCCTCCTGTTGTGGGGCTTTGGCTTGGCAGGCGGCTACGCGGTGGCTTACGGCACAGGCTTTGAAACAGCGCTGTTGTCGTGGCTGGTCCCGCAGTCGCCGATTGCTTTTTGGCAGACCGCCAGTGTGGCATTGACGATCACCACCGCCGTGCTCTTGCCCTTGCTGTGGCGTGCGGCCTATCGCTTCAAAGCTTAAGCGGATAAGGTATCGGCGATGCGCTTCGCGCAGGCAGTGGCTTGCGCTTCATCCCGCGCTTCGACCATCACACGCACCAAGGGCTCGGTACCGCTGGCACGGATCAACACACGACCGGTGTCAGCCAGCTCCAATTCGGCTTTTTGCACTTCCTCTTTCATACGCGCATTGGACTGCCAGTCTTGGCCCGGACGCAAACGCACGTTGATGAGGGTTTGTGGAAACAGCGTCACATCTTTGAGCAAATCAGCCATGGCCTTGCCGCTGCGCACGCAGGTTTGCAAAATCTGTAAGGCGCTGACCAAACCATCGCCCGTGGTGTGTTTGTCCAAAGCCAGCAAATGGCCAGAG
>CANGML010000095.1 GCA_947454585.1 Comamonadaceae bacterium | reverse complement strand
GTCACAAACGCATGACACATCCCCACACCCCCTTGCCACGCATTGGCATGCTAGGTCTTGGCATCATGGGCAGCGCCATGGCCCAACACTTGTTGGCAGCTGGCTATCACGTCATCGGTTATGACATTGACGCCAAAGCCAGGGGGCGTCTCAAAAAATCTGGTGGCTTCCCTGAGTCAACCATGGACCGCGTGGTGCAAGCGGCCGACATCGTCATCACCTCCTTGCCCAGCGCAGAGGCATTGCATGACGTCAGTCAACACCTCGCTGCGACCGCCAGCAAGCACAGGTTGCCCTTAAAGATCCTGATTGACACCAGCACCCTGCCCTTGGCAGACAAAGTGGCGTGCGCGAAAACACTCAAGTCGGCCGGCATCGCCACACTCGACTGCCCCATCATTGGCACCATTGAACAACTCCAAGCGAGGTCGTGGACCATTTTTGCCAGCGGACCCCAAAAGATCTACCAACAAGCCCTGCCTGTCTTGCAAACTTTCACAGACAACACGCCCTATATGGGCGCTTTCGGGGCGGGGACCAAAATGAAGTTGGTCGCCAACCACTTGGTGGCGATTTACAACGTGGCTTATGCCGAATCCATCACCTTGGCCCGCAAAATGGGACTCAACCCCAGCGACGTTTTGAAACACTTTGGCCAGAGCCCCATCCTCGGCAATGGCGTCATGCGCTCGCGCATGGCCATGATGGTGGCACGCCGCTACACGCCGGCCACCATGAAAGTTGAGGTGTGGCAAAAGGACATGGCCATCATTGGCGACATGGCCAAAAGCGTCGATTGCCCCACCCCCCTCTTCTCGACCTCAGCCGATATCTACACAGCCGCCATGGCCCAAGGATTGGCCCTTGAAGACACAGCCTCAACCGCTGAAGTGTTAGGCTTAAACGCGGGCATCAAGGCGCGACAAAAGCCTTGACGTTCATTTCAACCCCTGATTTTTTTGGAGACTATTTTGAGCCACCTCACCCTCGACCAAGCCAACCACATCATTCAAGAAGCCTGCAAAGCCGCACGCGCCGCCCACTACAAACCCATGGGCGTGGCCGTGTTGGACGCTTCCGGTCAATTGGTGGCCTTCGCCCGTGAAGACGGCGCCAGCATGTTCCGTTTTGACATCGCCCGCGGCAAAGCCTGGGGCGCGGTCGGCATGGGCGCATCCAGCCGCGTGTTGGCAGAGCGCGCCAAAGACAACCCCAACTTCTTTGTCACGCTCGCCGCGACAGCGGAAGGCAAGTTCTTGCCTCAACCCGGCGCCGTGTTGATCAAAGACAGCCAAGGTCACATCCTGGGTGCGGTCGGCGCCAGCGGTGGCACAGGCGATGAAGATGAAATCATCTGCGCCGCAGGCGTGCGCGCGGCAGGCCTCAAGACCGATTGATCTTAGAGTGGCGGCAACGGCATCTTGGCACCTGCGGGTGCTGGGGTGCGCGACGCGTTCATCACCACAGACAGCATGGTGTAGTAACCCACGATCCCCATCAAGTCCACAGCGCCTTGTTCACCCAACAGCGCCAAGGCCTTGGTCCAAGTGTCATCGCTCACCCGTTTGTCGACCAAGGATTGCACTGAGAAGTCGTAAACGAGTTGCTCATCGGCTTGCACGAAGGGCGGCGCTTGGTTGAGCCCAATCGCGTGAACAATGGCGTCGCTGACCCCTTCACGAATCGCAATCGGCGCATGAATCGCCCACTCGACTTCTTGTGACCAGTGGCGTGCGGTCACCAAAATAGCCAACTCTGACAGGCGCAAGCCAATCGCACTGCGGTAACGCAAATACTCGCCCATGCGCTGCGCGTGGGTGCACAACTCGGGGCTTCGGAGCAATGGAATAAACGGCTCGATCAAACCGCCACGTGGGCCTTTGATAATTTCATCGGCGGTTTCGCGCTGCGCGGCGCTCCATTGCGACTCGGGCAGCGGGGGTAAGCGGTCTTGGTTCATGCGTTGTCTTCCTTAAATCCTGATTGATGTCCGTAACGCCCTAGGTCAATGGCCGTTTCATGGATGGCTTGGTGTTGGCGCTGTGCCATCGGCGGGGTCTGCCCATCGGGCGACTTGACGTAGCTGCCCAACCAACGCGCACGTTGGACCGCAGAACGACCTGCGGGCAGACGACTTTGGGCATAGACGGCCAAGGCGTGCGGGTTGGCACCGTGGGTACGAATTGCATCGGCGAGGGCCACCGCATCTTCAGAGGCTTTGGCCACCCCCATGCCGATGTGCGGGCGCGCCACAAAGGCGGCGTCGCCCATCAAGGCCACGCGTCCCACTGTCAAGCTGTCCGACACCAGGTCAAAAATGGGTTGCAAAAATGGCTGCGGGGTTTTTTCGAGAATCTCTGCAAACTGCGGCGACAACAAGCGACGCGCCGCTTCACGCACCTGGGCCAACTGTTGCCAAGCCACTTTGTTGGGCGGAATCCCTTGCGGGTAGTGCACACCATCGGCGTCGGTGAGCACGGCTTGCAATGCATCCCCAGCAGCCGGGCGGTACCAAACAAAGTTGTAGGCACGGTGACCCCGGCTGGTGTTGTTGTCTGAACCGGCCACGGGATAGCCAATGATTTGCTCCTCCGGCGGCACACAAAATCCAAAGTAATCAAACAAGGTTGTTTGCGTCAACTTCGACAGCAATGATTCGTCGCAGACACCGCGCCAAGCGATGTAGCCCGCGTATTGCGGCTGCACCTGTGGGAAAAACTGTTGCCTGATATTGGAGCGAATGCCATCGCTGGCGATCACCACATCGGCAGACCAGATCGTCTCTTGGCCATCGGTCGTTGAGACCACCTGAACGCTGTCGCCCTGCTCTTCGACACGCGAGACCGACACCCCTTGAAAGTAGCAATCCGCGGGCAACGCGGCACGTAAGATTTGGTACAAGCGACTCCAAGAGGTCAACACCTGGGGCATGTCAAAAGCAATCAACGACTTGCCCGCCTGATCGAGCAACACACGGCCCGGCACTTCAACGCCCAGCGTCGCTTGCACATCCAGACCCGCACGTTCGAGCGACTTGACCAAGGCATCGTGTGACACGATGCCAGCGCCACGGCCATTCATCGACCCTTTGACCTTCTCAAGCACCTGAACCTCATGGCCATCACGGTGCAGCATGTTCGCCACGAACAAGCCACCCAATGAACCACCGATCACCACAATGCGCGCCATTTATTTATCTCACTGGGAGTGTTCTAAGGTTTACTTCTTTTTTAAGACTCGCTTTTTCGCAGCCGGTGTTTTGAGGGAGGATGACATGCGTTGCAACACATCAAACACGGCTGCCGTGTCATTGTTTTCGTGGCCCATGCCCATGGCCGCGTTGTAGAGCGGGATGGTGGCGGTGAACAAAGGCGCGGGCACTTGGGTGTCCACCAAGGCTTGGGCAATGAGCTTCATGTCTTTTTGCCACACAGCGACCTTCATGGTGGCTTCGGTCCAGCCTTCGTTTTCCATCATCGGGCCGCGCACCTGCAACATGCGGGAGCCGCCCGCGCCATCGCTGAGCACCTTGACCGCCGTGCTGGGCGAAATGCCCCAACGCTCACCGAGCAACAGGGCTTCCGCCGTGGACACGTTGTGAATGGCCACCAACAAATTGGCCATCAGCTTCATCTTCATGCCGTTGCCAAAAGCGCCTAAATCAAAGTGGGCCTTCGAGAAACCTTCAAACACGGGGGCCAGTCGACGGATATCGGCTTTGGGTCCGCTGGCATAGACCGTGAGGTCTTTGCGCGCCGCTTGGGCGCCTGTGCCTGACAAGGGGCAATCCAACAAGACAACGCCTTTATTGGCCATGATGTCGCGCGCCGCTTCTTTGTCTTGGATGTCTAGCGTGCTGGTTTCGATCACCAACAAACCTTTGCGACCCACGCGCGCCAAGATGCCCGCCGTCTCCATCAATGCCGCCGCGTTGGGCAGCGAACAGATGACCACTTGAACCGCACGCGCCAACTCAGCAGGGTCTTTGCTGACGTGACCTCCCGCGGTTTTGAAATGTTGTCGCGCCTTGGGGGTGGGATCAAACCCATGCACCTCAAAGCCCGCTTTCATCAAGTTACCCGCCATGGCCGAGCCCATGATGCCCAAGCCCAAAAATCCCACGCGCTCAAAAACGGGCTTGGCTTTTTCGGTGGACTGGGTGGCGGAACGCAGGACGGTTTTCTTGGTGCTCATTTGATCTCCAAAGTGTGGATTACGCTAAACTAGTTTAGAGACAACTAAAACTTATCGGAGACACGACTGTGACAGCAACAGCGAATTCAACACATGCCACCGCTCCTGTGAAGGTCGGTCTCGTCGGTTACGGATGGTGGGGCAAGACCATTGCGCGCCAAGTTGCCAGTTCCTCGTGGCTGCAGTTAGCCGCGGTGGCTGAAGTCGATGCCAACGCACGCAGTGCCATGGCATCAGACCCGGTACTGGCAGGTGTTGCCATCTGCGACTCCCCTGATCAACTGATGCAGCAAGGCGGCTTAGAAGCCATTATTTTGTGCACGCCCCATCAACAACATGCGGCACAAATGGTGGCTGCGGCTGATGCCGGCTTGCATATCTTTTGTGAAAAACCGCTGTGCTTAACTTTGGCGGATGCCAAGCGTGCCGTGGCGCTGTGTGAAGCAAAGCAGTTGGTGCTGGGCATCGGCCATGAGCGTCGCTTTGAACCCGAAGTCATCGCCATGCGCCAACTCATTGCCGACGGCACCTTGGGCGAGGTGCTGCAGATCGAAGCCAACTTCAGCCAAGACAAGTTCTTTGCCCTGCCCAAAGACAACTGGCGCCTCTCCAACAAGCACGCGCCCGTCGGGCCATTGACCGCCACCGGCATCCATTTGGTCGACCTGAGCATCGCCTTGCTAGGCCCTTGCGAATCCGTGTGGGCACGCTTAGCCACCCTCGGCTCAGACTTCGAAAATGGCGACACCTTGGGCATCATGATGGGCTTTCCCAATGGCGCCAATGCCATGATCAGTGCCATCTTGGCGACGCCATTTGAAGGCCGCTTTGCCGTCTATGGCTCCAAAGGCTGGCTTGAAATCCGAGACCGCACGCACCCCGAACACCCCACCGGTTGGGACATCACCACCACCCTGCGCGGACAAGCACCTCAGACCCGATTTGCCCAACCCCACCCGACGGTGTTGGCCAACTTAGAGGCTTTTGCCAAAGCCGTTCGCCACGTCGCCCCCTACCCGGTGACCACCCACGAAATTTTGGCCAACGTGGCGGCGCTTGAGGCCATCATGACCTCGGTGCAATCGCGCAACTTAGTCCAAGTTCAAGCCCCCAATTTATAAAATTCAATGGCGACCAAGAAAGCCCCTGCTGCCAAGAGCATCGCAGCCACCCCCACCCGTCTGAGCGGCGCAGAGCGTGAAAAACACATCGCTCTCGAAGCTGTTCGTTTTTTCGCCGAGGTGGGCTTTGGCGGCGACACACGCGAACTGGCCAAGCGCCTAGGCGTGACGCAGTCCCTGTTGTACAAATATTTTCCCAACAAAGAAGCGCTCATCAATCGGGTCTACGAAGAGGTGTACCTCGGGCGCTGGAATCCGTTTTGGGAAAGCGTGGTGCGCGACCGCAGCATTCCGCTGGAAGAGCGCTTGACACGTCACTACGTCGAATACGCCAAAGCCGCGCTGACGCGGGATTGGGTGCGTATTTTTATGTTCTCTGGCCTACGCGGTGAGGACATCAACCGCAAATACCTAGACATCTTGCGCGAGCGAATATTGAAGCCTATTGCGATTGAACTTCGCCATGAGCTCGGCCTGCCCACGGTGGAGGAAATCCCTCTCACCACCAGCGAAATTGAGCTGGTGTGGAGCATCAACGCGCGCGTGTTCTATTTCGGCCAACGCCAATGGATCTTTGACGTCCCGATTGAAGATGACCTCGATGATTTGATCGGCATGACCATCGAACACTTCATGGCAGGTGCGCGGGCCGTCCTGCCTGTCATGTTAGGGACAAAGCCAGCCCCAAAGAGTCGCGCCCGCACCCCAATCAAGGGAAAACACTGATTGTTCTAGATCAAGTGATCACAATAAAGTGATCACATGAACACCGAACAAACATCCACCCCCACTTTTGACCGCTCAGACCTGCGAAAAGCGCTGGGCAGTTTTGGCACCGGCGTCACGGTTGTGTCGACCAAAGCTTCCGACAACCGCTTGGTTGGCGTGACCGCCAACTCCTTCAGCTCGGTCTCCCTCGAGCCCGCCATCGTGTTGTGGAGTTTGCAAAAAACGTCCCCCAACTTAGTGGCCTACGACGATTGCGGTCGCTTTGTCATCAACGTGTTGTCGCTGGCACAAATCGAGTACTCACGTCGGTTCGCCAGCCCCATCCCCGACAAGTTCAACGGCGTCGATTACCGACTCGGGTTGGCCGGTCTGCCCGTCATTGAAGGCTGTGCCGCCACCTTTGAATGCCGAACCATCCAGCGCCTCGATGTGGGAGACCACATTTTGTTTCTGGGCCAGGTCGAGGCTTACCAACACCAAGAACAAACTGCCTTGCTCTATGTGCAAGGCAAGTACGCGCAATCGGCCAGTGCCGAGCTTCAAGCCGCTTAACGTTTTTATCTAATCCCTAAGGAATTCGTATGACCATGAAATACAGCAGCTTCATGATGCCTATCCATCCGCCAGGTCGCAATATCGTGCAGACCTTGCAAGAAGACCGCGAAGCCATCATCT